>NZ_JBEYSL010000185.1:0-11934 GCF_040642735.1 Micromonospora sp. NPDC047753
GGTGGTGCCGGCGCAGCCGGTGCACGTCGCGGTGGTGCTCTCCGGCGACCTGGACCCGGCCGGCTGGTGGGGTGCGGGTCGACCGGCCGGCTGGGCGGACGCGATCGAGGCCGGCCGTGACGTGCTGGCCGCCGCCGGGATCCCGGACGAGCGGGTCGAGGTGCGTGCCGCCGAGTACGCCCCGTGGCACCCGGGTCGCTGCGCCGAGCTGCGGGTCGACGGCTCGGTCGTCGGACACGCCGGGGAGTTGCACCCGGTGGTGGTGGCGGCGCTGGAGCTGCCCCGCCGCACCAGCGCGATGGAGCTGAACCTCGACACGCTGCCGCCGACCCCGGTGACGCCGGCGCCGACGGTTTCCGGTTTCCCGCCGGCGTTGATCGACGTGGCTCTGGTGGTGGACGAGTCGGTGCCGGCGGAGCAGGTGCGCCGGGCGCTGGAGGCGGGCGCCGGTGAGCTGCTGGAGGACGTGCGGCTGTTCGACGTGTACTCCGGCGCGCAGCTCGGCGCCGGCCGCCGGTCGCTGGCGTACAAGCTCACCTTCCGGGCACCGGACCGGACGCTCACCGTCGAGGAGGCGGTCGCGGCACGGGACGCGGCGGTCGCCGTCGCGGCGGAGCGCCTCGGCGCCACCCTGCGCGGCGCCTGACGCGACTCTCGACGGCCCCGGTACCCGGCAGCGGGTAGCGGGGCCGTCGTCGTGTCGCCGCCGGCTCCGCCGTGTCGGGCTTCCGACAGGCCGCGCGAGCCTTCGCCGTCGGCGACGGTGTCCCCTGGCAGGTCGCGGTGGCGGGGCACCAGGCATCCGTCGCCAATGGCATGTGTCGACGTCGATACAAGACGGCGTTCGGGTGGCCGGCCGGGGGCTCGGCGTCGACGTTGCCGACCGTCTCGCGAGCCTTTCCGAGGTCCACACGAATCGGTAGCCTTGCCTGGCGAAGGGGTGAGCGCCGACGCCTGTCGCAGGCCTTCAGGTCAAGGAGCAGCGCATGATCGAGGCAATTGTCGCCGGGGCGCTCGTCAAGATCGCCGAGGGGTCCGGGGCGGCTCTCGTCGACATGATCCGGCGGCGATTCGTCCGCGGGGACGAGCCGGCGGGGATGCTCGAATCGCTGGACCGGGTCACGCGGGGCGACGCCTCGGCGGACGACGTGGCTCAGCTCCGTGCGCTTCTGGCCCGTCTCGCGGCCGAGGATCCGGAGTTCCTGCGGGAGCTCCGGCAGGGGGCGACGCCGGCTGGCAACACGAACGTGGTGGCCTCCAGCAACGTGGGCAAGCTGGTGCAGGCCCAGCGCGTCGGCGACATCACGATGTAGCCGGAAGGTGACCGACATGGAGCCCGCCTCCGGAAGCTCGTCGCACAACGTCGCCGAGGGCCTGTTGGCGCACCAGGTCCTCCAGGTGGGCACCTCCGGCGCGATCTACGTCGAACAGCCGCGCACGGCCGCGCGCGTGCCCGAGCCACCGCACATGCTCCCGGGCGGCATCGGGAGGATCGTCGGCAGGCACCACCTGCTGCACGAGATGGACGAGGCGATGACGACGCCGGGCTCGCGCTGCTGCATGCTCTGGGGGTTGGCCGGCTCGGGAAAGACCACCCTCGCGGTGGCCTGGGCCAGCTCGCGCATCGCCGAATATCCCGACGGGCAGTTCTTCGTCGACATGCGCGCGTACTCCGGTACACCGCGCATCGAGGCCCGGGACGCCCTGCGTAGCTTCCTGGCCACGCTGGGGATCAATCGGTCCGACCTTCCTGACGACGAGGCGGAGTGGGGCGGCGTCTTCCGCGCCGTCACCGCCGGCCGGCGCTGCCTCGTCATCGTGGACAACGTCGGTTCCTACGAGCAGGTTCGGGACCTGGTGCCGGGCTTCGGGTCGGTGTTGGTGGTGACCAGCCGCCGGGCGATCCCCGAGATGAGCGTTCGTCACGACGCCCGGGTCATCAAACTTCCGTTGCTGACCCTCGACGAGGGGGTGGAGCTCATCGCCGAACGTGTGGGGTTCGTCCGCGTCGAACGGGAGCAGGCCGCCGCCCGGCGCATCGTGCAGCTTCTGGAGGGGCATCCGCTGGCGCTGGCAATCGTCTCGGCGAAGCTCGCCATCCAGACCACCTGGACGATCGACGACGCGGCGAGGGGAATCGAGGAGGAGCAGAGCCCACTTCGCTTCCTCGACGACGCCGGTCTGGGCATCGAGGTCGGACGCGTCATCTCCTGGTCACTGGACGACCTCGACGCGGCGACGACGAAGGTCCTCTACGTCGCGTCCATGCTGCCCAGCAACGAATGCTCGGTCGCGGTGCTGTGCCTCGTCCTCGACCAGCCCAGGCGGGTGTGTGACCGCAGTCTTCAAGCCCTGTGCCTGGCATCCCTGATCGACGAGATCAGCCCTGGCCGTTACCGCTTCCACGACCTGATGAAGGCCTATCTCGCGGAGACGCTCGGGCAGGTGCTGGACCCCGCCGAGCAGGAGCTGACCGCGCGCCGCATCCGCACCGTGTACCTGGCGTTGAGCTACGCCGCCGATCGCGCCATCGATCCGCACCGGGACTCCCTGCCGGTGGACCAGGAGCTGCTGGCGGTCGTCGGATCGGTCAGCCTCACGGTGGCGCAGGCCCTCTCCTGGTTCGAGTCGATCACCGCGTCCATGACCTACCTCATCGAGGAGGCCCGGGCCGACGACGACTTCGCCTTCATCACCCGGTTCGCGCGGGCGGTCAACACGTTCCTCTACTGGCGACAGGACGTCACGAGAACGCTGTCCGTCCAGCGGGAGGCTGTCGCCGCGGCGGCCGCCGGCGACCCGGCGATGGAGGCGCTGTCCCGACGCGCACTGGGACGGGCCCTCGCGGACATCGGCCAGCTTGAGCCGGCGAAGGAGCAGTTGCGCGCCTCGATGGCGCTGGACGCGGCGTCCGGCGACGACTCGGGTCGGGCGTCGTCGCATCACGCCATGTCCGAGCTCTGCCTCCGGTCGGGTGACCACCGGGAGGCGCTCCGCTGGGGGTTGCGCGCGGCCCGGGAATCGAGAAACGGCAACAACGTCGTCCGCGAGGCCCGGGGTCTGTACGACGCGGCCCGAGCCCTGAACGAGACCGGCCACCATTCGTGGGCCCGGGGGCTCGGCCTGCGCAGCCTCGCCATGTGCGAGGAGCGCGGCAACGACTACGGCCGGGCTCTGGCCCTGCGTCTGCTCGGCGCGACCGGCCTGCGGTCGGGCGAGGTCGAAGAGGGCTGCACCTGGTTGGAGCGGGCCTGGCGGGTGGAGGAGTCCCTCGGCAACTTCCGTTCCGTCCGGACGATCCTGGGCCAGCTCGAGCAGGCGTACGGTCAGTGCGGGAACGCGAGCGCCGTGGAAGAGGTCCAACGGGCACTGGCCCGCCTGGAGCACTACCCGGATCTCACCCAGTCGACGTTGGTGGTCGGGAGTCCGGCGACATGAGTCCTCGGTACGCGCCGCTCGTCCCGGCTGACGAGCTCGCCAGCCCCGCGTCCTATCGGCAACTGCGGCGGGAGCGGGAAGCCACGAGGTTCCGCCACGATATCGAAGCGATGGTCGACAGAGCCTGCCGGGCGGAGGCGGACGGCCCGCTCCTGCGGAACACCTTCACGTCGCTGAGCGGGAACCTCGCGGCCGAGGGTGCCCTCAGCGTCGCCGGGCTCGTCCCACCCGAGCGTTTCGACAGCGCGCGGCGGGTGTACGACTCGGCGATCGACACCAGGGGCAGCCGTGGCTCGCTGCACAACTACCTGAACGTCGCCGACGCGGGCTCCCTGGTCGAGCACCCTGACTTCCGGGAGGCGTTCTCCCATCCGCTGCTGGTCGCGCTCGTCGCGCACGCCCTCGGCGGGCCCGTGAAGATCATCGACTTGCGGGCCAAGGACACGCAGCCACTCGACGTCGTGGCGCGGGACAACACCCTGCACGTCGACAACAGCCCCTTCATGGACGAGTTCAAGGTGATCGTCACCTGGACGATGGGCACCGGTCGAGGGCCCTCGGGGCAGGGGCTCACCTACCTGCCCCGCACGAATCGGCTCCTGCGGCAGTGCTACGTGGACGACGACGGCACCGTGTGGAGCGACGAGGACAGCTGCATCTTTCCCTCGCAGGCCCGGGTGGACGAGGCGCTCGCCGCCCAGGCCCGTTTCTTCGACGACGGCCTCCCGCGAGTCGTCCATCTTGAGGACATCCCGGCGCCGTGTCACACGATCTTCGCCGCGAGTCGGCTGGTCCATCACCGGTACCGTACGTCCGCCGGCGGGCCACGCAGCGCGATCATGGCGGCGTTCCACCGGACCGACGAGGGCACCGGCTTCCTCGGCGCCAATGACCTTCCGGGGTCGGCTCTCGACCGGTTCCTGTTGGCGAGCGGGGACGGGCGTTCCTTCCTGGAGCTTCTCGCCGACGAGATGCCGCGGGTCGTCGCGGCGCTCGCGGCCGCCGCTTCCCGGCCCGGTTTCGTCGTCGACCCGGACCGGCATCTCCTGCGCGACGAGGGTTTCCGTGCCTGGTACGAGCGGCAGAGCGCGGGCGTCTCCCTCGACCGACTGCGCCGCGCCACGCTGGCCTCGGCCGTCGACGACGACACGCCCCTCGTGCAGCGCCTCGTCCTGCGCATGCAGTACGACCTGCAGGGCGCTCTCAACATGCCGCTCTACACCGACCTGCGGGAGGAGGTGCGCAAGCGGGCGCGGATCGTGATCCGGGAGATGACGCCGGAGCACATCCGGGACATCGTCACGCGGCACGACCTCGGTGCGGTCCTGCGCGCGGAGTCCGCGGCGCCGGGCCGGCCGGTCAGCGAACTCGCCGATGAGCTGCACGACGCGCTGGTAGCTCTGCGGCAGCTCCTGTCGACGGCGGTGGCGTCCCGGCCCGCCGGCCCGGTCTGGGGTTCGACCGACGGGAACGCGGCAGCGCTGTCCCTGCGACGCTTCATCGTCGATCTGTGCGTCGCGGCCGCTGACATCGCCGACGACGCGTCTCTGGCCACCGGGTGTGTGTTCGGTGCCCTCGGCTCCGTGCTGGCCGACGACCTTTTCGACCTGGGCGCTCCGGGCCGCGAGATCACCGGCGAGTTGTTCGGGATGTACATCCGGTTGGCGGCCCCCTCGCTGGGCGAACGATGCCCGGCACCTCCGGAGAAGGAGAAGCTGGACACCTATCTCGAATCCGTGAACGAGGAGAGGCAGACCGCCAAGCTGGCGTCCGAGGTCTGGTTTCAGGCCGCTTCCGCCGAGGTGACCGCGCGCAACGACGATTTCGTTCGCACGCTGCTGCGGGGTGTGCTGCCGCCGGGGCGACCCTCGCCGGAGTCCGGCGATCTCGGCGCGCTGCTGGCGGATCCCGTCGCGCTCAGCGCGTACTACTGGGAGCGGGTCGTGACCGGGAAATCGGTGGCGGTGCGCTTCGGCGCTGCCGATCTCGACACCCTCGACGGTTACTTCGGGCTGACGGCCGGCCGGAGCCTGCCGGACGCTGTCGCTCGGCTACGCGAGGAGACCACCCCGGGCTCACCGGCCGCGCACCTGCTCCGGGGCATCGAGCGGCTCGCGTCACGACGGGGCCAGTCTCACGCCGAGGCGTGCCGGGATGTCATGAGCCGCTTGTCGACGCACTGGCCGGACCTTGCCCGACGGTGTCGGGGCGGCCCGGACGCCGTACCGCTGCCGGCCGAGCGCATCCTCTCGACGCTTGACGACGCGATCGGCGTCGCGGGCGAGGAGGGCCGTCGCTCGCGCCGGCCGTCGCCGGGCGGTCCCGCGCAGGGGGCGGGGTCGGCCGAGGTGTTGTTGACGACCGCCGAGGCGCGGGAGTTGGCCCGCGTGTACATGCTCGCCCGGCTCTGTTTCAGCGCTGAGGAGTTCCGGATCGCGCAGTTGCTGGCCGCTGATCCGCGGGTCCGGTACGCCGTCCTCGCCAGCCATCTGTACCTGGTCTCCGAGGTGTCGCGGTCGGCGGCGGAACTCATCGAGGGCTGGGGCACGGCGAAGGTCCTGCTGCCCTTCACCGAGGCCTTCGTCAACGTCTCCGGCTACTCGTCGTCAGTCGTCGATCTCGCGCCGAACCCGAAACTGATCACGGTCATCGGCAACAACCTGTTGCCGGCCGTGGCCGGCGAGTTGCTGAGGCGGGACGCCACCGTCGACGAGGTGGATGCGGACATTCTGGCCGCAGGTGTCCAGGCAGCCGTGCAACGCGGCGTCTTCGACGTCACCATCGGCCTGTTCAACCAGGCCGACCGGCGGGACGTGGTGTCCCTGTCCGGCCTCAGCCGGCGGGTCTGTCCGGCGGTCCGGCCGTTCGGCGCGTTCTGTCGGCGTTGGCTGCCGTACTTCTTCGACCGTCATCCCGCCGCTCCGGAGCGAGCGGGTACGCCGGGGGTGAGATGCTGCGCCTGATCGCCGGGCACCCGTAGTTTGACTTGTCGCCGCGACCGGACACAGCCAGGCCGGGCACCGGACCGGACGCTCACCGCCGAGGAGATGGTCGTGGTACGGACGCGGCGTTCGCTGTCGCGGCTGAGCGCCTCGGCGTCACCGGGTGCCACGACTGACGGGTTCGACGGGTCTGCTCCTAAGGACGCAGGAGGAGACCCTCAATCTTCGCTAGATTCCAGGTTGCCGAGCTTCCGTAGGCTCGACAGATCGCGGACGGTGATCCGGCGGTAATCGGTGTCGACCAGGCCGTCTGTCCGTAGCTCCCGTAGCGCCTTCTGAATCGCGGTCTCGGAGGCGCCACAGATGGTCGCCAGGTCGGGTTGCGTGAGTCGGACGTCGATGATGATGCCATCAGGCCCTTGTCGTCCATGGGTCCGGCAAAGCTCCGCGATCACTCGGGCAACACGCAGTTTCACCGGGTACGACGTGAAGTCGATCCGCCGTCGATTGGACCACCGCAGCCGGTCGGACACCATCGCGGCGAGTTCGAGGGCGGCGTCTGGGTGTTCCTTCAGGAACTGCTTGAACCGGTCCGGCTGGATCACGCTGTACCTTGCGGGCCCGCAGGTCGTGACGGTCGCGGAGCGGGGTGCGTTGTTCAGCGCCGACATCTCGCCGACGAGATCACCGCCCACCCGGAGGGACAGCAGAGCGGACCGGCCGTCCGGCAGGGAAGCTGTCACCTTTGTCAGGCCCTCTTCGAGGAGTACCAGGTGTGATTCCCGTATGCCCTCGTGGATCACAATTTGCCCGGCGGGAACCTGACGACGAACGCCCAGGCCCAGTAGCGTCATTCTGACTGGCGGCGCGAGCCGTTGCAGGAACGTGCCGTAGGGCCACTCGCCGGCGGACAGTTCGCGTGGTCGTCGCATCTGCGGCCTCAGCCTCCTCCACTGACAGCCGCCGAAGCGTAGCCGTTCCTGTGCGCAGCGCGATGCCCCTGTGGCGGCGACGATTTCGACCAGCAGGCGGACGGCAATCAACACCAGCACAGCCATCGGTGACCATTCGAGGGCCAGCAGCAGCTCAAACAGGTTCGTCCTCATGGGACAAGGACACCGTGCGGGTCTCTGCCTGACTCCCGAACAGAACGGGATGACCGTTTCTCGACAGCCCGAGACGATGCCGTACTTCTACGGGATCCCGATCAGCCCTCGGCGGTTCGATGGTTCCTGCGGTGCTCGCTTGTTGGGCGAGCCGGGTGACGAAGGGCGGGAGTTTGATGCAACATCCCGAGCGTCGACTGTTGATCTCTGTGGATATGGAACGGTACAGCCGACGAAGCAACCTGCAGCAGTATGAGGCGCAACGGTATTTTCGCGAGCTGCTGCACGAGGCCGCTGACACTGTCGGCTTGGACCGCGTGGCCTGGACAACTCAGCAGGCGGGTGACGGCGAGCTGGCGATCGTGCCCCGCGAAGTGTCCGAGTCTCGTGTCATCGGTAAGTTCGTGCCGGAGCTGAACCGGCGGCTGCGCAGCCACAACAGCAGCCGCCTCCCCGTTGCCCGAATCCGACTTCGGGTGGCCGTACATCAGGGTTTGGTGCACCTGGACGGTGCGAACGGCTTCCCCGGCAACGCCGTCGTTTTTGTCTGTCGCCTGTGCGAGGCCGATCCCGTCAAGAAGGCCCTGGCAGCCTTTCCCGAGGCCGGGGTGGCTCTCGTTGTGTCGACCGAGATCTTCCGGGACGTGGTCAGCGAGTATCCGGAAGAGATGCGACCTGAGCGCTTCTTGCGGATCGAGGTGGCCCATCCGGACAAGGAGTTCCGCGAGCACGCCTGGCTCTGTGTGGTGGACGAGGATCTCAGCGGTGTCTCGGTCCCGGGCGTCGTGCCCCCCGACGGTGAAGGCTCCGCCCAGGCTGTGGAGGAGTCGGCGGACAACGGCGAGGCGGAGGCAGCGAACAGGGCGGCGGATCACGGTGGAATTCGTACCGGCGATATCCGCGTCAAGGGGCAGAACGCGATCGGTCACGGTGCGACGGCGATCGGCTCGCTTGGTCGCGACACGAACTTCGGCACGGGGCGAGGCAATCCCCGATGACCGGTCGGCACCCCACTGCCTCCGCTGCGACGGAGTGGGATCTGGAGAACCTTCCGCACAACGTGTTGGAGGCACCGGCCGTCGATGAACCGAGTGGTGACGACGACGATGTTGTGCTGGGCGGATCGCGGGACGGATCAACAGCTACAGGTCCCGGCGATGGCAAGGACGAGCCGGGCCCGGCAGAGGGACTGCCCGAGGAGCCGCCGGAGGAGGAGGTAGACGAACCTGAGGACCTCCTTGACCCTACCGACGTGCTGCGCGGGCTCGCTGGCCTACTGGGTGGGTCGAGCATCGACGTCGGCGATGTTCGGGTTCAGGGGCAGAACGCTACCGGTCATGGCGCCGTCGCGATCGGGACGGTCAACGTCACCGCCGCGCGATCCGACGGCGCTGGGCGCATCTGGTTCGAAACCCTGGTCGAGGCCAAGGTCCGCGACATCGCCAGCGGGTACGCGAACACGCCCAGTGATCACCGAATCGACCACCATCTCCAGCTCCACCACCTGGTCTGCCTCTCCGGTCCGGTCGGGAGTGGACTGATCACTTCGGCCACCTTGGCAGTGGCTCGGAAACACGGCTTTGGCCGGGTCCGTGTGCTCGGTGTCGAGCAGTTGTCCGATCTGCTCGGCGCTGAGACGCCTTTACCCGCCGGTCACGGCTACGTGCTCCGGCTGAGCGAGGTCGTACTCCGCGAGGTCGACGGGTTCACACTCGTGGCGCTCGCTGCCAGGGCTGCGACATCAGGCACGACACTGGTCCTGGCAGGGGACTTCTCCCGACGGAGACACGACCTCGTCGGCCACGTTGTGGAACACCGTGCAGCCCCGGCAGCTGAGGTATTTCGGGCGCAACTTCGCCATCAACTCGCCGGGCGGTGTGTCGGCTGGTGTGTGGACACGTGCGACGGGCATTGCCTGGAACAGTACGTGGATGTGGACTGCGCCGAACATCCACTGCTGTCGGCTTACCTGGCCGGAGAGCCCTCACCCGGCGAAGTCCTGAAGGTCGTCGAGACGATCGCCCGGACCGCTCCCAAGGCTGGCGCCCTGACGGAGCGGCTGGAGCAGTTTCTGCCGCTTCAACTTCGAGAGCGAGCCGTCGAGATCCTCGACCTGCGACGCGGCGGCGATGAGATCGATGGGTTCACGGCCGAGGACGTGCGAGCGTTCCGCCTGTCCTGCGCCGTGCTCGCCGGACAGCCCGTGGCCGAGATACACCAGGCAGCTCAACGTCTGGCCCGACTGCACTTTCAGGAAGTGGCGTCGATCGGTGTACCCCTGCGTGCGTCGGCAATCGAGGCGCTGTTGGGGTCGACACTGAGCCAGGCTGTCACCCGGCTGAGCGACGTACGCGTGCCGGGTGGGTGCCGGATCGACTTTCCGGCGGGGACGAAGCCGCTCAGATCGGCGTTGCTGGAAGTCGCGTGGGCTGAATGGTGGTCTCCGGCAGAGCTCCTCGGCTGGCTGGCGGACCTGATTCGGGGAGACCTTCCGGCGGTCCGACAGGCCGCCGCCGGAGCCATCGGCTGGTCGGCGACCCGCGATGTACAAGCGGCCCTCGACACGGTCGGAGTATTGGCCCGGGAACGGCGTGCCGGCGTTCGGCAGGCCGCGGCCATCGTGCTGGTCGCCATGGCCATGCAGCCGACGTTGCAGCATCGGGTCCGAACCGAACTCGGTAGGTGGACCGCCGGCCCGGCAGCTCATCTACGTGACACCGTGGCGCGGGCGTACAGCCTCGGGCTGGCCCAGCTCTGGCCGGATGCGGCGTTGGTGCAGTTGCGCCAGGTGGCGCATGCCCGGATGCAGCGGTGGAACGACTCCGTCGTCCGAGGGCTGGTCGAGGTGTACCGCAATGATCACGCGGCGAGTGTTGTGCCGGCGCTGGTGGATTGGACCGCTTCCGGCGATCCCGAGGTGCAACTCCACGCCGCGCGGACTCTGCGGGTGCTCGCGGACCGTTGGACGGAACCGCCCAGAGAACATTGGCCGGAGCTGCTGTACCTGGTCGATCAGGGGACGATCCGTCTGGCCGACCTGGCCGTGCTCTGGGCCACCGCCCTCAGCCTGCCGCGGACGGCATACCGCTCGTGGCGGTCCCTCGGATTCTGGCTGGACCGGGCTGACCGGCAGACGGTCGTCGCCGGCCACTGCCTTCAACTCGTGCGTCACGTGATCGCTGGACAGCCTGCACTGCGTCATCGCCTGAACCATCAGCTCCACCACGTATGGCGCCCCGTGATGCCCCACAACAGCCTGCTCGACGACGTACAACGCCTGATCGATGAGGAGATGCGATGATCATGAATCCGCCTGGTGGTCCCGGCACCAGACCACCCGTACCCACACAGGTGGACCGTCGTCGTTGGTGGCATGTGCTCTTTCCGCCAGCTGAGCTTCCCCTACCTCCAGCCCCACCACCGCCAGTCGTCCCCACCACGGCGACGTTCCGTCAGGATGTCCCGGGGCCGATCCTGGTGCCCGCCAAGGGCGACGCGTTCGATTTCCGGCTGCACGTCGTTTACAACTGGACCGCGCAGAACATGGCGTATGAGGAGCTTCGACTCCGCGCCGACCGCTACCTGGGGTGGGCTGCCGGAATTGTCCGGGAGCGGGCAGTGGATCTGGCACGTGAACACGAACCTCACCGCTCGCACGATCTCGAGCGCGCGCTGAACGGCCGTCTCGGTGGCCACCGCTGGCCGCGCGAGGGATTGGTGCCGTACTTCAGTGTGCTCATTCGCGTCAGCCCGGACGAGCGAGTACGGGAACGCCTCCGGCCGTACTGGGAGGATCGGATCAGGCTTGAGTGTGATCATGAGTTGCAGAAGATCAGGGCGACCCAGGCGGACGAGCTGACTCGTCGCTGGTGTGCGGTGCTGCAGAATCTTGAGGACGATCCGGTGACCTCGCATGCGGCGCGGTTGACTGGTGAGCAGTTCGCCGAGGTGTTCCGCCGGTACGTGGAGGAACGTCGAGAGGCGGTTCCTGACCTCATCAAACTGCTCCGAGAGGCGGTGCGTGGACATGGTGATCTCGGTATGGGGCCGAGCGAATACACGGAGGCCTGGGATGCGGCCCTGAGGACGTACGAGCGTCAGCACGGGTTGTCCGAGCGGGTGAACTGACACTCGGTGTCCTCTGCCAGGATCGTCTGGCAGAGGACACCCACGGCGTTGATCAGCGTGATTCATCTGTTCATTACCATGCACTGCACTGCATGAACTTGCACTCGTGAGTCGCCCTTGTTAATCTTCGCTGCATAGTCATGCGGAGGTGAGTATGGGGATCCGAGTCGCGGTCGCCGGAGCGAGCGGGTACGCCGGGGGTGAACTGCTGCGCCTGATCGCCGGGCACCCGGAGTTCGACCTGGTCGCCGCCACCGCGCACAGCCAGGCCGGGCACCGCGTCGACGTGGTGCACCCGCAGCTCACCGGGCTCGACCTGG
>NZ_JBEYSL010000186.1:0-11884 GCF_040642735.1 Micromonospora sp. NPDC047753
GCCGAAGTCGCGCGCCAGGTCGGCGGAGGTCTCCAGCGCGGTCAGGTACAGCTCCTCGCTGATCCGGGTGGACAGCTCGCGGGCGGCCGGCGAGTCGAACGGCAGCCGCAGCGCGAAGAAGGCGTCCTGCAGGCCCATCAGCCCGAGCCCGACGGGCCGCCAGCGGGGGTTGCTCGCCGCCGCCTGCGCGGTCGGGTAGTAGTTGATGTCGATGACCCGGTCGAGGAAGGTCACCGCGGTCCGCACCGTGGCGCGCAGCCGCTCCCAGTCGATGCCGTCGGCGGTGAGGTGGGCGGCGAGGTTCACCGAGCCGAGGTTGCACACGGCGGTCTCGGCGTCACTGGACACCTCGACGATCTCGGTGCAGAGGTTGGACAGGTGCACCACGTTGCCCGGCTCGGCGGTCTGGTTGCAGAGCCGGTTCGACGCGTCCTTGAAGGTCATCCAGCCGTTGCCGGTCTGGGCGAGGGTCCGCATCATCTTCCCGTACAGCTCCCGGGCCGGGACCTGCCGCACGTAGCGGCCCTGCGCCTCGGCCTGCCGGTACGCGGTGTCGAACCGCTCCCCCCACAGGTCGGGCAGCTCGGGCACCTCGTGCGGGTCGAACAGCGACCACAGCTCGTCGGCCTCGACCCGGCGCATGAACTCGTCCGGCACCCAGTTGGCCAGGTTCAGGTTGTGGGTACGGCGGGCGTCCTCGCCGGTGTTGTCCCGCAGTTGCAGGAACTCCTCGATGTCCGGGTGCCACGGCTCCAGGTAGACGCAGGCAGCGCCCTTGCGTCGGCCACCCTGGTTGACCGCGGCGACGCTCGCGTCCAGCGTGCGCAGCCACGGCACGATCCCGTTGGACTGCCCGTTCGTGCCCCGGATCAGCGCGCCCCGGGAGCGGACCCGGGAGTACGCGATGCCGATGCCCCCGGCGAACTTGGACAGGTTGGCGACCTGGGCGTACCGGGCGTAGATCGAGTCCAGCTCGTCGAGCGGGGAGTCGACCAGGTAGCAGGAGGACATCTGGGTGTGCCGGGTGCCGGAGTTGAACAAGGTCGGTGAGCTGGGCAGGTAGGCCAGGCTGGACATCAGCCGGTAGAAGTCGACCGCCTCGTCCGCCGTCCGGGACAGGCCGCAGGCCACCCGCAGCAGCCAGTACTGCGGGGTCTCCAGCACCAGTCGGCTGATGGGGTGGCGCAACAGGTAGCGGTCGTACACCGTGCGCAGGCCGAAATACTCGAACCGGCGGTCGCCGTCCGGGTCGATGGCGTGGTCGAGCGTCGCGGCGTGTGTGGCGACGAACGCGGCGGTGTCGTCACCGATCAGGCCCTCGGCGTGGCCGACCCGGATCGCCGCGCTGAACGAGGTGATGCCCTGTCGCCGCACCTCCTTGTCGACGTAGCCGGCCAGCAGCCGCGCGGCCAGACGCGAGTACTGCGGCTCCTCACCGATCATCTCGGCGGCGGTCTGGATGGACAGCCGGTCGAGTTCGGCAGTGGTCGCGCCGTCGTAGAGGCCGCTGATGGTGCGGGTGGCCACCCGCAACGGGTCGACGTCGGTCAGGTCGTCGGCCCACCGCTCGACCGCCCGGACGATCTTGTTCACGTCCACGGGTTCGGTGCCGCCGTCGCGCTTGCGGACCTGCATCGGCGTCCGCCGCACTGTCGCGTCGCCGCTGGCCGGGACTACCTCGGTGACTGTCACCACTCGCTCCTCGGAGTTCGAGACCTGGTGGCCCGGACGCGAGGAGACAGACACCGACGGACGCCACGCCGGCCCCGGCGTGGGTCAGGTGGCGTCAGCCGTCCCACGCGGCCTCGGACCGCCGCCCACCCGGGTGGGGTACGCGGCGCGCTGGCAGGTCTTCGGACTCGCGGGCACGACCGGGCTCGCCGGTCTCCTACTGGCCGTCGCTTCCCAGGCCGATGGTGGCCCAGTGCTGATGACGGCTGTCGTTCCCACTCACCGCTGCGGGACAGTCCCGGATTTCCACCGGGTTCCCTGTTGCCTCGACCGCACCGGATGAGCGGCCGAACCAGCTGCGCTCGACACCATATATAGGGACGCAGTCGTTGTCACACCCCACATGTCGGTCTCGGGCGTGTCGGCGGCGATGCGGTGACCACCGTCACCAACCCCCGGGAGCACGCTGCGGCCGACCGACGCCGGGCGCCGGAGACGGGGCTCTGCGCACTGGTGTCGACATTCGACAAAGATTTGACGTATCGAGGCCACGGCACTGGAGACCACGCCCATACGTCGCCGTCGATGCCTCGCGGCGAGCCGGAACATCCAATCACCAGGGTCCGCCGCGCGTGGCACCTTGGCCCGCCAACCGGCATGATCGGAGTCAAGGCGGCTCGACCCGAGAGGGTAAACATCATATGTCTGCACGTCCGAGGTGATCGACAACGTTGACGCGCTGGAGCAGCCCTCCGTATACTCCCAGTGATCATCTGATCTTTAGCCTAGCCGGGCGAGGAGCGCATGCCGCAGATCACTGCCGTCACCGTCGAAGACGTCCGCTTCCCCACCTCCCTGACCGCTGACGGGTCAGACGCCATGAACAAGGACGGCGACTACTCGGCGGCCTACGTCGTCCTGCACACCGACGGCGTCGACGGCGTGGGCGCGCCACTCGCGGGGCACGGCCTGACCTTCACCATCGGACGGGGCAACGACATCGTCGCGGCGGCGGCAGTCCACCAGGCACAGCTCCTCGTGGGCCAGGACGTGGCAACGATGGCAGCGGACATGGGCGCGGTCTACCGCCTGCTCACCTCCGACTCGCAACTGCGGTGGCTCGGCCCCGAGAAGGGCGTCGTCCACCTGTCCCTCGCCGCCGTGTTGAACGCGTCATGGGACCTGGTCGCCCGGGTCGCCGACAAGCCGCTGTGGCGGCTGCTCGTCGACATGACCCCCGAGCAACTCGTCGACATCGCGGACCTGCGCTACCTGTCCGACGCGCTGACCCGCGACGAGGCACTGGCCATCCTGCGGGCCAAGGAGAGCACAAAGGCCGCCCGCCTCGCCGAGCTCGACCGGACCGGCTACCCCGCCTACACCACCTCGGCGGGCTGGCTCGGCTACGGCGACGACAAGCTGCGCCGACTGTGCCAGGAGGCGGTCGACACCGGCTACGGCTACGTCAAGCTCAAGGTGGGCGCCAACCTCGACGACGACATCCGCCGGTGCGCGATCGCACGGGAGATCCTCGGCCCGGATCGCAACCTGATGATCGACGCCAACCAGGTGTGGGACGTCGGTCAGGCCATCGAGTGGGTCACCGCCCTCGCCCGCTTCACGCCACTGTGGATCGAGGAGCCGACCAGCCCCGACGACATCCTGGGCCACGCGGCCGTCCGCCGCGCCGTCGCTCCGATCGGCGTCGCCACCGGCGAACACTGCCACAACCGGGTGATGTTCAAGCAGCTCTTCCAGGCCGAGGCCATCGACTTCTGCCAGCTCGACACCGGCAGGTTGGCCAGCATCAACGAGATCGTCGCCGTGCTGCTGCTCGCCGCGAAGTTCAACGTCCCGGTGTGCCCGCACGCCGGCGGTGTCGGGCTGTGCGAGATGGTCCAACACGTGTCGGTGCTCGACTACGTCGCGATCTCGGGGGACCTCACCAACCGGGTCACCGAGTTCGTCGACCACCTGCACGAACACTTCACCGATCCCTGCATCATCCGCGACACCGGTTCCGGCAGCGGATACGTCCTGCCCGGCCAGCCCGGCTACTCCACCCGGATGCGTCAGGAGTCGGTGGCGCTCTACCGGTTTCCCGACGGCCACTACTGGGCGGCGACAGACCCGACTACCGTGTCATCTCCGGAGGCGGCGTACGTGATCGCGGGTGGGAAGGCCACCCCCGCCGGCCGTTAGGGGAATCATGTCTCGCACGGACGAAGTGGTCAACGGCATCAAACGGATGATCCTCGAAGGGCAGTTCCGGCCCGGGGACCGGTTGCCCATCGAGAAGGACCTCGCCGAGCAGCTCGGTGTCTCGCGAGGTTCCCTGCGCGAGGGGATGTCGGCCCTGTCGATCCTGGGGATCGTCAACATCCGTCAGGGCGACGGCACCTACGTCACCAACCTCGACGCGCCACAGCTGCTGGCCCCGATGAATTTCGTGGTCGACTTCCAGGGCCAGGGCGACCCTCGGCACATCCACACCGTCCGCCGGCTGCTGGAGTGCGAGGCCGCCTGCCTGGCGGCGACCAGGATCACCGACGAGGCCCTGGCCCAGGCGGGTGACCTGCTCGCCGAGGCGGCCCGGTTGGTCGGCCAGTCACCGCCGGACCACGAGCGGATCATGGAGATCGACATCGCCTTTCACCGGATCATCGCGGTGCACGCCGAGAATCCGGTGCTCGTTGGTCTGATCGAAGCCTTCGCCGGGCGCACCATCCGTGGCCGGCTCTGGCGGAGTCTGCACGAGGAGGGCGCGGACCTACGCACCCATGACGAGCACGTGGCGATCCTGAAGGCCCTCGTGGCACGCGACCCGGAACGGGCGCGAACCCGGATGGCCAACCACCTGATCGGTGTGGAGGAGTCGTTGCAGGGGTTACCCGACGACGCTGACGCCAGCATCGAGACGGCCCGGTCGTGACCGACCCTCACGGCTGTACGTCGAGCAGCCCCTCGTCGTACAGCGCCGCCCAGAGCTGCTCCGGGACGTCGACACCAGACCGATGGAGGGTCTCGGTCACCTGGACGTCGTCCCGCATGCCGACAACGGTCGAGACCACGGCCGGGTGACGACGGACGAACGCCAACGCCGCCTGGGGCAGCGTGACGCCGTACGCCTGACAGACCCGTGCTATCCGGCGGGCGTGGTCGATCACCTCCGCCTGCGCCTGCTGGTAGTCGTAGACGGCGTCGGTCGGCGGCATGTCCCGGGCCAGCAGCCCGGAGTTGTAGACACCGGCGACCACCACACCGACGTGGCGGGCCTGCGCGACGGGCAGCAGGTCGGTCAGCGCGCCCTGTTCCATCAGGGTGTACCGGCCGGCGCACATAACCACGTCCACGTCGGTCTCCGCCACGAAGCGGGCCAGCATCGCCGACTGGTTCATTCCCGCCCCGACGGCGCCGATCACGCCCTGCTCCCGCAGCTCCACCAGGGCCGGGATCGCCTCGTTCGCGGCCTGCTGCCAGTGCTCGTCGGGGTCATGCAGATACACCACGTCGATCCGGTCCAGGCCGGTGCGCCGAAGGCTCGCCTCCAGCGAACGGCGGACGCCGTCGCGGCTGAAGTCCCAGACCCGGCGGTGATCGGCGGGAACGTCGAACCCTTCCGGATCCCGCTGGTGCGCCGTCTCCGGTGACGGCACGAGCAGCCGGCCGACCTTCGTCGACACCACGTACTCGGCGCGGGGGCGGGAGCGCAGGGCCGCGCCCAGGCGTCGTTCGGACAGGCCCAGCCCGTAGTGCGGTGCCGTGTCGAAGTATCGGATGCCGCCTGCCCACGCGGTGTCCACGGCGGCGGCGAACTGCTCGTCGGACGTCGCCCGGTAGAGATTGCCGCCCTGGGAGGCGCCGAAGCCCAGTGGGCTCAGCCGCAGCGGCGGTGCAGCGCCGCCGCGGCTCGTCGGACCCGCGGGACCGCGGGCGCCTCCCTGGACGGCGGCCCTCACCGCTCGTCCCGACCCACGCTGGTGCTGCCGGTCATCGCGGCGACCAGATCGTCGGTGGTGGCCTCGTCGGCGCGGAGCTGGGCCGCGCGCCGGCCGAGGCGCAGCACCTCGACCCGATCGGCGATCTCGAGGACCTGCGGCATGTTGTGGCTCACCAGCACCACCGACATGCCGGCGTCGCGGGCCCGCCGGACGACATCGAGCACCCGTCCGGTCTGGACCACCCCCAGGGCCGCGGTGGGCTCGTCGAGGATGACCACGTTGGTCGCCCAGATGATGGCCCGGGCCACCGCCACGCACTGCCGCTGCCCACCGGACAGCATCGCGATGGGGGTGGTGACCCGGGGGATCCGTACGCCCAGTTCGTCCAGCGCGGCGGCGGCGCCGTGGCGCATGGCGCGCTTGTCCAGCAGCCCGAGCCGGCCGAGTGGTCCGGAGCGAAGGATCTCCCGGCCGAGATACAGGTTGGCGGCCACGCTGAGGTCGTCGGCGACGGCGAGGTCCTGGTAGACGGTCTCCACCCCTGCCCGTCGGGCGTCGACCGGGGTGGAGAACTGGACCGGACGGCCGCCGACCCGGATCTCGCCCTCGTCCGGCGGGTGCACACCGGACAGGGTCTTGATCAGGGTGCTCTTGCCGGCGCCGTTGTCGCCGATCAGCGCGACGACCTCACCGCGGCGGACCGTGAAGTCGGCGCCGCGCAACGCCTCGACGTGCCCGAACCGCTTGACGATGCCGCGGGCTTCGAGGACCGGCGGCTCCGCGTCGGTGGGTTGCTGGTCGCTGGTCGGGGTGGCCGTGGGGTTCACGCCCATCACTGCACCGGCGGGTTGGCGCAGCTGGGCTCGAGCACCGCCTTGATCTCCGCCGAGTCGATGTTCTCCTTGGTGACGAAGGTGACGCCGGTGTCGGCCGACGCCAGCGGCGCCTTGTCCCGAAGGTGCTTGACCATCTTGTCGACGCCGAAGTAGCCCATCTTGAACGGGTTCTGCACGACCAGCGCCGAGATCTGGCCGTTGCGTACCCCGGCGATCTCGTCCGGGGCGGCGTCCCACCCGATGATGACCACCTTGCCGGACTTGCCGGCGGCCTGGATGGCCTGCGCGGCACCGAGCACGCTCGGCTCGTTGGCCGCGAAGACACCCTTCAGGTTGGGGTTGGCGGTGAGGATGTTCTCGGTGACCCGTCGGGCCTCGTTGACGTCACTCTTGCTCGGCTGTTGGCCGACCAGCTTCAGGTTGGGGTACTGGGCGAGGCCGGCCTTGAAGCCGTCGACCCGCTCGGTGTTGGTCTGCGATCCGGGCTGGAACTCGACCAGCGCCACCTCGTGGTTGCCGGGGCCGAGTTCGGTGGCGAGCAGCTTGGCCGCCTCGGTCGCCGACGCACGGTTGTCGGTGGCGAAGAGGGGCACGTTCGACGGCTGCGGGCTGGTGCCAGAGTCGATCATGGCGACCGGGATGTTGGCGCTGAGCGCCTTGTCGGTCGCCGGTGCCAGCGCGCTGGAGTCGGTCGCCGCGTAGACGATGCCGTCGACCTTCTTGGTGACGAAGTTCTGGATCAGGTTGACCTGGCCCTCGACGTCGGTCTCGGCGGTCACCCCGTCCCACTGGACGGTGACGTCCCCCGCGCGCTGCGCGGCGCACTCGGCGCCCGCCTTGACGGTGTTCCAGTAGTCGGCGCCGACCGCCTTGGGTACGACGGCGAGCTTCAACGGGCCGCTCGCGTCCTTGGCCGCACTGTCGCCGCCGCCGTCGCGAACCTCGACCCCGCCGCAGGCGCTGAGCAGGGCGGTCGCCGCGGCCGCGGCCAGGATCGCCTGCACGCGCAGGAGTCGTCCTCGCGTCCGCCGGCTGGTGGTGGTGTGTGCCATGGTGTGTGTCCTTCCTCGTTCGGACTCTCGGAATGGCATGTCAACCCCGTGATTCCAGCCGCCGGCGGCGGTACTGGTCGAAGTAGACGGCGGCCCAGATGATCACGCCGACGATCACCTGCTGGTAGTGGATGCTGATGTCGAGCAGGACGGCGCCGTTGCGGACCAGGGCGATGAGGAACGCGCCGATGATGGTCCCGACGATCCGGCCCTGCCCGCCGAACAGGCTGGCTCCGCCGATGACGGCGGCGGCGATGACGTCGAGTTCCAGCGAGATCCCGTAGTTGGGCTGGCCGGAGTTGACCCGGGACGCGGCGATCATGCCGCCGAGCCCGACCAGCACGCCGGCCAGCACGTACACCCCGGTCAGGTGCCGCCCGACCCGGATGCCGGAGCGGCGTGCCGCCTCCAGATTGGAGCCCATGGCGTAGGTGTACTGACCGAAGCGGGTCTGGGAGAGCAGGAAGGCGACCCCGACGGCGACCAGGACGGTGATCACCACGGCGAACGGAATGCCGAGGATCTGCCCGTTGCCGAGCAGTTGGAAGGACCGGGGAAGGCCATAGACGCCGACGGCGCCGGTGATGATGAAGACCAGGCCGCGGCCCACGGACATGGTCCCCAACGTCGCGATGAACGGCGGAATCCGGGCCACCGTCACCAGCAGCCCGTTCAACAGCCCGGCCAGCGCGCCGACGCCGATCGCGACCGCCGTCGCCGCCCAGAGCGAGAAGCCGAGGTCGCGTACGACCATCGCGCCCAACACGCCGGCGAGCGCGGCGACCGACCCCACGGACAGGTCGATGCCCTTCGTGATGATGACCATCGTCTGGGCGGTGGCGATGATGGCGATCACCGCCGTCTGGGCCCCGATGTTGAAGAGGTTGTCCGCTGTCAGGAAGTAGGGGCTCGCGAAGGTCAGGGCGATGAACAGGACGACCAACGCGGTGGCGGCGGTGAACTCGGAGACGGCGTGGGAGATCCGTTCCCGGAACCAGTCGCTGAGTTCGCCGCGCTGTGTGCCGGCGGTTGCCTCGACGCTACTCATCGTCGGACCTGACCTCCCCAAGCGTGGTGCCGGCGTCCGACGGGGACCCGCCGACGAGCCGAACGTCTGTGAGCGACCGACCCCGCTCGGCCGGCGGTGCGGCGAGGTGCGCGCACAACCTTGGAGATAGGTCGGATGATTCCCGCGATCAGGCGTTACCTTGCCACGCATTCACGTATGTTGCCAAGGTCTTGCGGGCATGTTTTGCCATCGTTACCTGTGCCACCGAAGCCATACGTCTGACCAAATCGACACCGACTGCCGCCGCTAGCATGTTATCGATAACATCCTATGTCCCCAGGCCGAAGGGCGCTGCCGTCTCAGGACGGGGCCAGCCGGTAGAAACGGCCGGCGGTCCGGCGCCAGATCGCGGCCCGCTCGTCGTCGGAGAGCGGGTCCAGCAGGTCACCGAGGACGGCGACCCAGCGGGTGTACGAGGTGGCGAGCAGGCACACCGGCCAGTCCGAGCCGAACATCAGCCGATCCGGCCCGAACACGTCAAGGGCGTGCTCGACCGCGGGCCGCAGGTCGGCAGCGGTCCAGGACCCACCGTCCACTTCGGTCACGAGGCCGGAGAGCTTCGCCGTGGTGTTGGACTCGGCCGCGAGCGCCCGCAGGTCGCGGTGCCAATCACCGAGTTCGGCGCGTCCGAGCGGGGGCTTGCCGAGGTGGTCCAGGACGAACCGCACCTGGGGCAGGTCGCGGACGAGCCGGACGGCCGCCGGCAGCTGACGGTGGCGCACCAGGAGGTCGAAGGCGAGACCCGCGGCACCGACCGCGGCTATGCCGCGCCGCACCTCGGGGCGATCGAGATAGGTCGGGTCGGGTTCGGACTGGACCAGGTGCCGGATCCCGACCAGCCGTTCGCCGCCGCGCGCCCCGCGTAGTCGGGCGAGGCGACGGTCGACATCGGCGGCGGTGAGGTCGACCCAGCCGACGACCCCGGCGACGAGCGGGTCGTCGGCCGCGATGCCGAGCAACTCGGGCGTCTCCGACCGAACGGCGACGGACTGGACGACCACGGTCTGGGTGACCCCGGCGGCCCGGGTCGCCGGGGCGAGCTCGACCGGTGTGAAGTCGTTGTCGATCGCGGCCATGGTGTGCGGATCGATCCAGGGCTGTGGGTGCCGCGCCCGGACCCAGAGGTGATGGTGCGCGTCGACGATGCCCGCTCGTCGCGCGACCTCGCCGGTCGTCACCGGACCCGTCCCTGGCGCGTTCTCGTCCACCGCACACCCCGCCCCGCCGCTGATCGAACCCTCCGGGTCAACCCGGAGCCACGGAGCCGATCTGGCAGATTGACCATGTTAGCGGTAACAGCCTGTTGTCGAGCCCGAACGCGCACCACGACCGACCTCCGGCAGTGTCGCCTTTTGGTCTGACGAATCCACCGGCACCTGCGGCTGGTCCGCCTCGTCGACGTCCCGGTGTACGGACGCGCCCGGGGCGCGGGGTCCGGGTTGACCGCCTGAGGCGGCACCGATACCGTCGACGCACTATCTGCGGCGACGCGAGGGAAGCCGGTGTGAATCCGGCGCGGTCGCGCCACTGTGAGCGGTTCCCCAATCACCATCGGGGTCCGCGAGCCAGGACGCTCGGTCGTCCGCAGCCTTGCGATGGGGACGCGTCATCCCTGGGGAGGTTCGTGTATTCATGTCTAGCTCCGCTACCAGCCAGAGGGTGGACCCCGCTGGCAGTGCCCGTCTCTTGTGGACCGCTCTGGCGACCGTTGCCGCGCTCGCCCTGCTGACGTATCTCGTCGCCTTCGACCAGGGGGCGGTGTCGCGCAGTGGGATGTACCTGCACGAGCTGATGCACGACGGCCGGCACCTGCTGGGCGTCCCGTGCCACTGACCACCACCAGCACTCCCCCGTTCCTCGCCGTCCTCGTCCGCGGGCTGCTGGCCGGCCTGATCGCCGGCCTGTTGGCCGGGGCGTTCGCGTACGTCGCTGGCGAACCGCACGTCGAGGCGGCCATCGCCATCGAGGAGGCGGCGACGCACGCCGAGCCTGCCGTTGGTGCGCACGATCACGAGGACGCGCTGGTCAGCCGGACGGGTCAGCGGGGCGGCCTGTTCCTGGCCACCGCCCTGTTCGGGGCCGCGATGGGTGGCCTGCTGGCCACGGCGTACGTCCTGCTGGCCCGGCGGCGGCGCGGCGACGACGACGGGCGGTGGGGTCTGCTGCTGGCCGGCGCGGCGCTGCTCGGTGCGGTGATCGTGCCGTTCCTCAAGTACCCGGCGAACCCACCGGCGGTCGGCGACCCGGCCACCATCAACCAACGGACCGTCACCTACCTGTTGATGGTGGTGCTCGGGCTGGTGGCCGTGTGGGCCGGCTCGCTGGGCTACCGGTCGGTCGGTGCCCACGCACCGACGTGGCTTCGCGCCGCCGCGGCCGTGGGCGGGTTCCTCCTGGTCACGGCAGTGTCGTACGTGGTGATGCCGTCCTTCCAGGAGGTTCCGGCGGACTTCCCGGCGACCCTGCTGTGGAGTTTCCGGTTGGCCTCGCTCGGCACCCAGGTCGTGCTCTGGACCGGCATCGGCCTGCTGTTCGCGGCCCTGATGCACCACGAGCGGCGTCGCCGGGCCGGTTCCGCGCTGCCGAGCACGTGACCGGCACCAGCCTTCGGCTGGTCGCCCACGGTCACACCGCCGCGCTGCGCCGGGCCCGCTTCGGCGGTGCCGACGACGGCCTGGACGAGGGTGGCCTGCGTGCCGCGCTCGCCCAGGCCCACGCGGGTGCAGACCGGCGTTGGCGCCTCGGGGAGAACGCCACCTGCCTGTCCAGCCCCGCGGTGGCCGCCCGACAGACCGCCGACGCCTTCGGCCTTCTGCCGACGGTCGAGACCGCGTTGGCCGACTGTGACTACGGGGACTGGTCCGGGCGGTCGCTTGAGGAGGTCGCTGAATCGCAGCCGCAGGCGCTGCACGACTGGTTGTCCGCCCCGGACTGCGCGCCGCACGGCGGTGAGTCCGTCACGGAGGTGCGGGATCGGGTCGGCAGTTGGCTGGATGCGCAGCACCGGGCTGGTGGACGAGTGATCGCGGTCACCCACCCCCTGGTGATCCGGGTCGCGGTGGTGCACGCCCTCGGTCTTCCGATGGCGACGTACCGGCAGGTGGACGTCGAGCCGTTGGCTGTCGTCCGGCTCACCAGCCAGGGTGCGCGCTGGCACCTTCGACTGGGCGGATAGCGAGCAGGTCGAGGCCACACCGAACGGCGCAGGCCGTGCCCACTCCTCCAGGTCCAGCGCACGCCGCAGCTTCTCCGCCCCGCGCGCCACCCACGGTCGGCGTGAGTCCGCCAGTTTCTCGTTCCACGCCTCGATGTGGT
>NZ_JBEYSL010000187.1:0-9132 GCF_040642735.1 Micromonospora sp. NPDC047753
GTCGAAGAGCGCACCCCGGCTGCCGGTGTTGGCCACCGGCGGTGCGGCGACCGGCGGTGGCACGGCGCTCCGTGGCCCACGCGCCGGTGTCCGGGACAGTGTGGCGTCCAGCCGGTCCAGGTTCTTGCTCGCTGTCGACGCGAGCTGCCACGGCACGCTGACCACCATGACTCCCGGTTCGAAGAGCAGCCGGCCCTTGAGGCGCAGGGCGCTCTGGTTGTGCAGCAGGTTCTCCCACCAACGGCCGACCACGTACTCGGGGATGAACACGGTGACCACGTCCCGGGGCGACTTGCGGCGGGTGGAGGCGACGAAGTCGAGGATCGGGCGGGTGATCTCCCGGTACGGCGAGTCGATCACGGTGAGCGGGATCGCCATCTCCCGTCGCTCCCAGTCGGCCTGCAGGTCCCGGGTGTCCTTCTCGTCCACGTTGACCGTCACCGCGGTGAGCGTGTCCGGCCGGGTGGCGCGGGCGTAGGCGATGGCCCGCAGCGTCGGCTGGTGCAGCTTGCTGACCAGCACGATGGCGTGGTTGCGGGCGGGCAGCACGGCCCGGCCCTCGTCCGGCGGGGTCAGCTCGACGGCGATCCGGTCGTAGTGCCGGCGGATCGCCAGCATCAGCACGTAGATCACCGCCATCGCGGCGATGGCGATCCAGGCGCCGAGCAGGAACTTCGTGATCAGGACGATCACCAGCACCGCGCCGGTCAGGCCCGCGCCGAAGGTGTTGATGGCACGCGAGCGGTGCATCCGGCGGCGCGCCTCCGGGTCCCGCTCGGTGCGCAGGTGCCGGTTCCAGTGCCGGATCATGCCGGCCTGGGAGACGGTGAACGAGACGAAGACCCCGACGATGTAGAGCTGGATGAGTCGGGTCACCTCGGCCTGGAAACCGACGATCAGCACGATCGCGAAGAGAGCCAGGAAGACGATGCCGTTGGAGAAGGCCAGCCGGTCGCCCCGGGTGTGGAACTGGCGGGGCAGGTAGCGGTCCTGGGCGAGGATCGAGCCGAGCACCGGGAAGCCGTTGAACGCGGTGTTCGCGGCCAGGAAGAGGATCAGGGCGGTCATCCCGGCCACCACGTAGAGCAGGATCGACCCGGAGCCGAAGACCGTCTCGCCGAGCTGGGTGGTGACCGTCTTCTGCACGTACCCCTCGGGGCCGGAGACGATCTGGAGGCCCGGGTCCTCCACGAACTGGAGGCGGGTCAGCCGGGACAGCCAGATGATCCCGACCAGCATGCTCACCGAGATGCTGCCGAGCAGCAGCAGGGTGGTGGCGGCGTTGCGGCTCTTCGGCGCCTTGAACGCGGGCACCCCGTTGGAGATCGCCTCGACACCGGTGAGCGCGGCGGCGCCCGAGCTGAACGTCCGCAGCAGCAGGAAGATGAGCGCGAAACCGGTCACACTGTGCTCGGCCTGGATCACCAGGTCGGCGCTCGGCGCGCGCAGCTCGTCACCCAGCACGAAGACCCGGAACAGACCGGTGAGCAGCATGCCGCCCATCACGATCACGAAGCCGTAGGTGGGGATGGCGAACGCCGTGCCCGACTCGCGCAGACCACGCAGGTTGACCGCGCTCAGCAGGACGACCGCGCTCACCGCGATCAGGACCTTGTGGGTGGCCACGAACGGCACCACCGAGCCCAGGTTGGCCACCCCGGAGGAGACCGACACCGCCACCGTGAGCACGTAGTCGACCAGCAACGCGCTGGCCACCCCGACGCCGAACTTCGGCCCCAGGTTGACAGTGGCCACCTCGTAGTCGCCGCCACCGGACGGGTAGGCGTGCACGTTCTGCCGGTAGCTCGCCACCACGGTGAGCATGACCACGACCACGGCCAGCGCGATCCACGGCGAGAAGACGTACGCGGAGGCACCGGCGATGGAGAGGGTCAGCAGGATCTCGTCGGGCGCGTACGCGACGCTGGACAGCGCGTCGGACGCGAACACGGGCAGCGCGATGCGCTTCGGCAGGAGGGTGTGCTGGAGCCGGTCGGACCGGAACGGTCGACCGAGAAGAAGCCGCTTCAGCAGCGAGGTGGGACTGGCCACGAACGCCAAGAGTACGACCACCACGGCGGGGGCGCGGGGGTGGGCGATCACCGCTGCTCGCGACGGCGGGGTACGGTCGGTCCCCGCTCGCCACCGGGACGTGGCAGGCTCGCACTCGAGGGCCACCGGCAGCGGGAGTGGTACGCACCTTGGGAGGGACAGCGTGCACGTCGTGATCATGGGATGTGGTCGGGTCGGGTCGACGCTCGCCCACAGCCTGGAGTCCCGAGGGCACTCGGTGGCGGTCATCGACCAGGACGCCGACGCCTTCCGCCGGCTCGGCCCCGACTTCGCCGGGATCACCGTGACCGGGGCCGGTTTCGACGGCGAGGTGCTCCGGCAGGCCGGCATCGAACGCGCGGACGCCTTCGCAGCGGTGTCGAGCGGCGACAACTCCAACATCATCTCGGCCCGGCTGGCCCGTGAGACGTTCGGCGTGTCCCGGGTCGCCGCCCGCATCTACGACCAGCGCCGGGCGCAGGTCTACGAGCGGCTGGGCATCCCCACCGTGGCGACAGTGCGGTGGACGGCGGACCGGATGCTGCGGCACCTGGTCCCGGAGGGCAACGTGGAGATCTTCCGCGACCCCACGAGCACGGTGTCGATCGTCGAGGTGCCCGTACACAAGGACTGGATCGGCCGACCGGTGCGGACGCTGGAGGACGCGACCGGGGCGCGGGTGGCCTACCTGATCCGCTTCGGCATCGGCACGCTGCCCACCGGCTCCACCGTCATTCAGGAGGGCGACCAGGCGTTCATGCTGGTCAGCGATGACATCGTGGCGACTGTCACGTCGGTGGCGGCGACGCCGCCGGAAGGAGGGCACTGAGCCATGCGGGTCGCCATCGCGGGCGCGGGCAACGTGGGCCGCTCGATCGCCCAGGAGTTGATCGACAACGGCCACCAGGTGATGCTGATCGAGCGTCAACCCAAGATGCTTCGCCCGGACCGGGTGCCGGCCGCCGAGTGGGTGCTGGCCGACGCGTGCGAGGTGAGCAGCCTGGAGGAGGCCGACGTCGCCGGCTGCGACGTGGTGGTCGCGGCGACCGGCGACGACAAGACCAACCTGGTGCTGTCGTTGCTGGCCAAGACCGAGTTCGCGGTGCCCAGGGTGGTCGCCCGGGTCAACCGGGCCGAGAACGAGTGGCTGTTCACCGATCAGTGGGGCGTGGACGTCGCGGTGAGCAAGCCGCGGGTGATGGCCGCGCTCGTCGAGGAGGCGGTCACCGTCGGCGACCTGGTCCGGCTGATGACCTTCCGACAGGGCGAGGCGAACCTCGTCGAGATCACCCTGCCGCCGACCGCCCCGTACGTCGGTGAGCCGATCCACGCCGTGCCGCTGCCCCGAGACGCCGCCCTGGTGGCGATCCTGCGCGGCAAGCGGGTCCTGGTGCCCAGCCCGGACGACCCGATCGAGGCCGGGGACGAGCTGATCTTCGTCTGCACCGCCGAGGTGGAGGACGCGGTCCGCGCGGTGATCCTCGGACCGGACAGCGTCGAACGGACCCGCGGCTCACACTGACCCCCACGGGGCTGAGCGGCCCGGCCGCCCGACGTCGCTCAGGCGCTGGGCAGCGGGGCCGGCGGCGTCTCCCGGGTGACCCGGCGCACCGTCCAGACCGTGATCAGCAACAGCAGCGCGTACGGCGGGTAGCCCAATGCCAGCCGGGCCACGCCCAGCGCGGTGTCCTGGTGGGCCAGGTAGAGCCCGGCCTGCACGCCCACCTTCGCCAGCCAGACCACGCCCCAGAGCACCGTCAGCTGGGTGAACGTGCGCACCAGCTTCGGGTCGGACCGCCACTCCGAACGGCCCTTGGCCACCAACACCGACCAGATCCAGCCCACCAACGGCTGCCGGATCGCGGCCGAGACCAGCAGGGCGATGCCGTAGCCGATGCCGTAGAGGATGCCGGGAAGATAGAAGTCACGCTCGTCGCCGGTGCGCCACGCGATGGCCGCGCCGACACCGACGCCGAAGAGCCCGTTGACGGCGTGCCGGATCGGTCGACGCTGGGCCAGCCGCAGCCCCGCGATCAGCACGGCGACCGCGATCGACGCGATCACCGCCGGCCGCAGCTCGCCGATGATGTTGGCGACGACGAACACCACGACCGGGATGCTGGACTCGACCAGCCCGCGCCAGCCGCCGAGCTGGTCGGCCATCTGCTCGGCGATCGTCGGCAGCGGCTCCTCGTCCTGAGGGTCGGTATCCGGCTGTGCCGCCCGGTCCTGTCCCGTCGTCATCGCCGGCCTTCCGTCCGCAGTGCCGTCACTTGGGCGAGTCCAGCTCGTAGTAGGGGTTGTAGATGACCTTGCGCTCGTCCCGCACGGCCACCCGGCCACGGGCGGTCAGATGCCGTCCCGGCTCGATCCCGGCGATGTGCCGTCGCCCCAGCCAGACCAGGGTGACCACGTCACTGCCGTCGTACAGGTCGGCCTCAAGGGTGGGCAGATTGGTGCGCGGCGTGTAGACCACGGTGCGCAGCCGACCGGCGACCGAGACCAGCTGACCCCGGGAACACTGCTGGGCGGGGATCCCGCCGCACTCGGCGCTCTCCCGACGCAGCTCCTGCGCGTCGATCTCGGCCTCGCTGGCGGTGAACCTCTGCAGGATGCGCCGCAGCGACACCCGGCCCTCGTCGGTCGTCATGACCTCCGCGTCACCCTCTCCACGCTCGCCGTCCCCGGCCGGCCCCGGCGGCGCCGGAACCGTGCCGCCAGCGTACGCCGACGGGGCTGGTTCCGGCGGGCCGGTGCGCGTCGGTCAGACCTGACGCGGTGCGGCGGCGGCGTCGCCCGCCTCGGCCTCGGCCTGGTCGGCGATCTCCCGAGGCAGCCGCAGCGGCAGGGGCTCGCGGACGGGCTTCGCCTCCTGCCCACGGTCGACCACAAGGCCGTCCAGGCACTCGACGAGCGGACCGGCCATGCCCGGGTCGGTGGCCACCGGGCCCTGGAAGACGCCCCGGACCATCCAACGCGGCCCGTCGATTCCGACGAACCGCAGGTTCGTCGCGCCGTCGGGGGTGTTCACCTGTGCGTGCAGCTCCGGGCCGTACTCGCCGGCGACCTCCTGCGCGCTCGCGCCGTCGCGGAGCAGCGACTGCCGGATCTCCTCGCGCACCTCGTTCCAGATGCCCTCGGACCGGGGGGCGGCGAAGACGCCCAACTGGAGCGCGTTGTCACCGTGCACCAGCACCACCTGCTGGACCACACCCTGTGGGTCGGCCTGCACCCGCACCTCGACGTCGGCGATCGCCGGGATGTGCAGGCTGCCCAGGTCGAGTCGCTGCACGTCGTCGTAGCTCTCGGAGATGTCGTACGGGCCGCGCTCCAACGTCGGCGTCGCATCGCCCTGGTCCGGGACCTGGGTGGCCCGCTCGTCACGGGTCTGCCGCTCCGCGTCGGCCCGCTTTCGGGAGAAGATCACTGCGCCTGCCCTCCGCTGTTCACACTCACCCTGCCACCTCTTCCGTCTGCCCGCGGCCCGGCTCGCTCGGCCGCCGCTCGACCCGGTCCTGGCCCGTCGGCGACGGCACCAGCCCGGCGTGCCCACCGGTGGACCCGTGCCCACCAGCCCCGCGCCGGGACGCGGGCAGCTCGACCACCGGCTCGAACCGCGCCCGCGCGACCTGCTGGACCACGAGCTGAGCGATCCGGTCGCCGCGGGAGATCTTCGCCGGCACATCCCGATCATGATTGATCAGGTTGACCAGGATCTCACCCCGGTAGCCGGCGTCGACCGTACCGGGCGCGTTGAGCACCGTCACGCCGAGCCTGGCCGCCAGACCGGAGCGGGGATGGACCAGGCCCACGTACCCCTCCGGCAGCGCGATGGCCACGCCGGTGGGCACCAGGGCACGGCCGCCAGGTGGCAGCTCCACGTCCGCGGCCGCCACCAGGTCGGCCCCGGCATCGCCGGGATGCGCGTACGTGGGCAACGGCAGCTCCGGGTCGAGCAACTGCACAGGCACGGGTACGACGTCGGTCACGGGTCCCCTCTTCCGTCCGGTTCGCGGGGTGACCCTGCCATCCTGCCGGTTCGTCGAGCCGCCGTGCGCCGTACCCTCGCAGGAGTGAGCATGTCGCCCTCCCCGTCCGCCGATCAGTCGCCGGTCACCGCCCGCTCGGCGTACACCGAGCGGTTGGATCTGCCCTGGTGGCTGTGGCTGGCCGGGCTGGTGGCCGCCGCGTTGCTGGCCGTCGAGATCTGGATGGGCGCCTCCGGCGTCCGCACCTGGCTGCCGTTCGCCGTGCTGGTGCCGCTCACCGCGGTGGGGCTGTGGTGGCTGGGCCGGATCCGGGTCGCAGTTGCCGACGCCGAGCTGCGGGTGGACGACGCCCGCCTGCCGGTCCGTTTCGTGGCCGACGTGGTGCCGCTGGACGTGGCCGGCCGACGTGAGGTGCTCGGCGTCGGCGCGGACCCGCTCGCCTTCGTGGTGCAGCGACCGTGGATCGGCGGCGCCGTGCAGGTGATCCTCGACGATCCCGCGGACCCGACCCCGTTCTGGGTGGTGAGCACCCGCCACCCGGTCGAACTGGCCGAGGCGGTGCTGACCGCACGGGACGCTCTGTCGGCCTCCCACCCGACGGCGGGAGAGCCGGGCTGACCCGACGCCGAAGGGCCGCTCAATTGCCGGTCTGACGCTGAAGGGCCCGCTCAGGTGCCGGTCGGCGGGCCTGGGAGGGCCGCCGGTGGCGCGGGCCGGGCGATGCCCCGTCGGCGCAGGTCCACCTGGAGTTGCTCGGCCATCTGCTGGGTGGCCCGACGGTTGAGGAAGCTGGCCACCGCCGCTCCGGTCAGGAACGGCCCGAGCGTGGTGAGGTTGCGACCGAAGCGCCGCAGCAGCATGTCCCGCAACTCTTTGCGGGCGGCGGTGCCGAGCACCGCTCCGACTCCCACGCCGGGCACCATCGGGTTGACGCCGCGTTGAGTGGCCCAGGAGTGCACCAGCGCGACCGCCCGTTGACTCCCGGCGGCCGGTAGTGCCACGCCGTGGATCTCGTGCAGCTCGCCGACGAGTTTCAGCTCCACCGCCACCACGGCCACGGTCTCGGCGGCCAGCAGCACCGGCGCGGAGAGCAGAGTCGGGGCCACCGTCCACTCGACGGCCGCGACGCCCCCACCGGCCGCACCGATGGCGGCGGTGGTCCTCGACGCGTTACGGATGAGCCGGTCGGCCAGGGCGGTGTCGTCCAGACCGGGGAAGTGCTGGCGCAACGTGTCCAGGTCCCGTACCGGCACGTGCGGGGCGATCTCGGCGACGGCGTCGACCATCCACCGCACGGCAGCGCGGGGCTTGAACAGGTCGGAGATGCCCCGCGCACGGGCCTGCCCGACCATCCGGGTCAGCAGTTGGCGGCGTCGGGCCGGCGCGATGTCGTCCGCGGTCAACGCCGCGACGGTGGCGCCGAGGTCGTCCGAGCCACCGTCGGCGCCGAGGTCGTCCGTGCCACGGGTGGCACCCAGGCCGTCCGTGCCACGGGTGGCACCCAGGCCGTCCGTGCCGCCTTCGGTGGTGCCGCCTCGATCGCTCATCGGACCTCCCGGTGCTGTGGCTACCCGCTACGAGTCAAGCAGGTACCCACCGCAGCCGCATGCCTACACCGGCAGCGGCGACCCCGTTCAGGAGGCCGCCGCCGGTGTTGTCGTGGTTCTCAGACGCACTCGCGGCAGATCAGCTCGCCGTTACGCTCGACCGCCAGCTGGCTACGGTGGTGGACCAGGAAGCAGCGAGCACACCGGAACTCGTCCTGCTGCATCGGAAGCACCTTGACCGTGAGCTCCTCGTCGGCCAGATCGGCACCGGGCAGCTCAAAGCTCTCGGCGACCTCGGCCTCGTCGACGTCCACCGCGCCCGACTGTGAGTCGACGCGCCGTGCCTTGAGCTCTTCCAGGCTGTCCTCGCCGAGGTCGACCTCGTCGCGACGCGGGGCGTCGTAGTCGGTGGCCATCGGTTTCACTCTCCCATATCGATGTTGTCGCTTCCGGTTGTAACGCCGGACGACGCTGTTTCGGTTCCGCTGGCCGGCCATCACTTGTGTCGGGCACCCGACCCGAGGACCGAACGGGTCGAGCTCGCTGGGGCGACTCCCCTGCGAGCGCGGAACCTTACCCCCCCTTGGGCGAGGCATGTATACCGCCCTTGCGGCTGAGATGTACGCCCCCGCACGCGAGATTGTTCCCAATGTGATTCAGGCGACACGAAGATAGGGGTAGTAGTACCCGGTTCGCGGTCGGCGCGCCGGCATGTCGGGCTGTTTCCACGCGACGGCCGGACAACCGTTAACCTCAGCGGCGTATTCGACGGCCGGCGGCCTGAGCGATCGTTCCCGGCCGCCACCACCCACTGAGGTTCCGGGGAGAGCCCTGATGAGTTTTGCGCGCGTGCGAGCACTCGTCGTCGTCGGCCTGCTGGCGATCATCGCCCTGGTCTTCGTCGTCGTGGCCGTGGTCCGCGACAGCCAGGGCAACGTGGGCACCGCGGCGGGTTGCCCCGAGGGCTGGCCGCTGGCGGATCTGACCCTGCGCGAGCGCAAGGACGTCAAGATCAACGTTTTCAACGCCACGGATCAGCCCGGCCTCGCCCACACCGTCGCCGACGAGTTCAGCAATCGACAGTTCCAGGTCAAGAAGACCGGGAACGAGAAGAAGGTCGACAGCGTCGCGGTGCTGCGGTACGGCCCGAAGGGCGTCGGTTCCGCGCACCTGCTCCAGGCGTACTTCCTCAACAACGCCGTGCCGGGCTACGACCCGAAGCGCGCCGACGACACCGTGGACGTGGTGCTGGGCAACCGCTTCCAGCAGCTCGCCACCACGACCGAGGTCAACCAGTCGCTCGGCGACTCGGGCCCCCCGGAGGCACCCAAGGGCGCCTGCCCGTCCCCACCCGCCAAGTGACGGCGTAACCGCTCCCCCGCAGCGCCAGGCCGGCGACCGGTAGCGACCCGGCCCACCGGCCGGAACCTGGCCTACCGGCGGGAACCAGGCCCACCGGCCGAAGCCCGGCCCACCGGCCGAAGCCCGGCCCACCGGCCGAAGCCCGGCCCACCGGCCGAAGCCCGGCCCACCGGCCGAAGCCC
>NZ_JBEYSL010000187.1:9232-11879 GCF_040642735.1 Micromonospora sp. NPDC047753
CGAAGCCCGGCCCACCGGCCGAAGCCCGGCCCACCGGCCGAAGCCCGGCCCACCGGCCGAAGCCCGGCCCACCGGCCGAAGCCCGGCCCACCGGCTGGAATGGGGTGCCGGAAGGCCGGAGCCGGCCGCTCAGAGCGGGCCGACCTGATCCGCCGGTCAGGGACCGCCGGAGGCGTCCAGCGCGGCCAAGCGGTCGTGCAGCGGCGCGAAGAGCGCGGGCGGGGCCGCGACCACCAGGTCCGGCCCCGGCGGCCGACCGGCCAGGCCAGCGACCCGGACCCCCGCCTCGGCGGCCACCAGCCCGCCAGCCGCCAGGTCCCAAGCCGCAAGACCCTTCTCGAAGTACGCGTCGAGCCGCCCCTCGGCGACCAAACAGAGGTCCAGCGCCGCCGCGCCGAGTCGCCGGATGTCCCGTACGTGTGCGATCAGCCCGGCCACCACCTGCGCCTGGTGCGCCCGACGGCCGGCGTCGTACCCGAAGCCGGTGCCGACCAGCGCCTGCCCCAGGTCCACCTCGCCGGAGCAGCGCAGGCGTGCACCGTCGCGCCAGGCCCCGCCGCCGGCCGTGGCGGTCCATTCCTCGCCGGTACTCACGTTGCGCACGACGCCGGCAACCACCACCCCGTTCACCTCGGCGGCCAGCGAGACAGCGGAGTACGGCAGCCCGTAGAGGTAGTTCACAGTCCCGTCGATCGGGTCGACGATCCAGCGCACTCCGCTGCGCGCCGCGCCGGCGGCTTCCTCGCCGTACTCCTCGCCCAGCACCGAGTCGTCGGGGCGTAGCGCGGCCAACGCGGCGAGGATCTGCCGCTCGACCGCGCGGTCGGCGGCGGTGACCACGTCGGTGACGGTGCTCTTGGTGGCGGCGACGACGACCCCCTCGGCACGCATCCGGTACGCGGTGTCCGCCGCGTCCCGAGCCACCTTCACCGCGATGGTCAGCAGCTCCGACGGTGTCGTAGCCGAGTTGGTCATGATTCGCCTCTTTCCGCACTCCGAGTGCATGTGGGTGGGTGAACTACCGACCCAGCCTCGGAAGATCATCGTTCCCGACGCCGTACGACGGCACCAGAGCAGGGATCTTCGGCGTCTGGATCCGCTGCGAAGTGGGCGCACGGCACCGCCCTCGCAGCTTGACCGGCCGACCTCCGCCAATATGCCCCTTTCGGTTGGTAATGTCGCTTAAGTGCTTACCGCCCCGTCCACGCTCGGCTCACAACCGTTGCCCAACCGCGACCTGGTGGGGACGCCACTGGCCAGGCCGACAACGACCCCGGTGATCCACACGCGCACCCTCGCAACCGCCACGTCGACCACGTACTGCCTGCTCAAACGGCAGTTCGGACACGTTCTGCGCGCCACCCGGCGCGACGACGGAAGCCCTTCGCCGGCCGCGCGGCTATCATTACCGCGAAGCCCATATCTCCACCCCACCGACGGTCCCCACCGGCGGTACGCGGTGCGGAGCAGGATGATCGCCGCAGACGGCGTTACAATTCACCCCTGCCCACGCGGCACGGACCGCCGACCACCGGCCGGACCGTGACACGAGGGTCCCTCAACCACATCGCCCGGCACGGTAACCCTCGCTGCGCTGGACGAACCCGCCGTGCCCGCTCTTCGCCTCCGGAAGGTCATTCGTGACAGAACCCCGCCAGCCCGGCGCCGACGTTCGCTCGCTCACCGACACCCTGATCGCCCACGCCCAGAGCGCCGGTGGTCAGCTCACGTCGGCTCAGCTCGCGCGCACCGTCGAGTCCGCCGAGGTGACTCCGGCCCAGGCCAAGAAGATCCTGCGGGCGCTCTCCGAGGCGGGAGTGACCGTCGTGGTGGACGGCTCGGCGAGCACCCGCCGCCGCGTCGCCGCGGCCCGCTCGACCACGCCCGCGTCCCGGGCCACCACCGCCAAGACCACCAAGAAGGCCGCCGCGCCGGCTCCGAAGCAGGCACCCGCCGGCGACGACGCCCCGGCGACGTCGGCTCCGCGCAAGGTGGCCGCTCGCAAGGCGACCGGCGCCGAGGCCGCAATGGCGACGCCGACGAAGGCGACCAAGTCGACCCGAGCCACCAAGGCGACGGTGGCAGCGGCTGCCGGGGCCAAGCCGACCAAGGCTGGCGGCAAGGCCAAGGGCGAGGGCGCCGAGGGCGAGATCGACCCGGAGGAGCTGGCCGCCGCGATCGAGGACGTGGTGGTCGAGGAGCCGGCCGAGCTGGCCCAGGCAGCCGAGACCGACGCAGCCGCCTCGGCGACCGACAACGACTTCGAGTGGGACGACGAAGAGTCCGAGGCCCTCAAGCAGGCGCGACGCGACGCCGAGCTGACCGCCTCCGCCGACTCCGTCCGGGCGTACCTGAAGCAGATCGGCAAGGTTCCGCTGCTCAACGCCGAGCAGGAGGTGGAGCTGGCCAAGCGGATCGAGGCCGGGCTCTACGCCGCCGAGCGGCTGCGGGCCGCCGACGAGGGCGAGGAGAAGCTCGTCCGGGAGATGGTCCGTGACCTGGGCTGGATCTCCCGCGACGGCGAGCGGGCCAAGAACCACCTCCTGGAGGCGTACGCCACCTGTGTCACCGCAGAAAGTGCAAGATCGCGCGATAGTGGGTCTCCCGGACGGCGGCAACTCCTCCGTCGATGATGGAGTTGTGGTGG
>NZ_JBEYSL010000188.1:0-11705 GCF_040642735.1 Micromonospora sp. NPDC047753
CGAGCCACCGTTCGAGCACCTCGCGGCGGAACACGTCCAGGTCGGGCCGTCGGTGTCGGGAAACCCCTGGCCGAGGTTGACCGCGCCGGTGCGTACGGCGAGGGCGGACATCTCGGCGAAGATCGTCGTTCCGAACGGCCGCATCCGGGCCACCAACGGGTCGACATCGGTGCTCGTCGTCACCTGCGCCAGCCTACGGCCATACCCGGCTCGGACCCCAGCCTCAGTCGCGCCCGCAACTGGTCGACCAGTACCCCCGGGTCTTGTCGACGACCGGCTTGCCGGCACCGGTGACCGTGACGGTGCAGTCGAGTGGTCTCTCACCCTCATCGTCGGCCCATCTGGCCTCCACCATGACCCGGCTCTTGCCGTTGGTCCGGATGGTGGTCCGCCAGGGCAGCTTCTGGCCGTCGACGTGGATGAGGTCGCTCTCGGCGTCGAAGTACGCGAGGTCGACGACACCCGACCCGCTGAGCTGGTAGACCACCGTCACGGGTGCCGGTCCTGACGTCGGCCGGGTGACCGGCTTCTTGCTGGGGGTGGGGGACGTGGTGGGAAGCTGCGGGGCGGTGGGTCGCTCCGGGATGATCGGCCCGGTGGTGGGCGCCGTCCAGCCGTCGTCGTCGGGGACGACCCACGGCTCCTCGGCGACCGGGTCCGGGTCTGTCTGATCGAGCCACAGGCCGGCCACGCAGAGGCAGCCACACACCAGTAGGACGAGTGCCACGACGGCCGCGACGACGATCCCGACGATCCGCCCGCTGCTCGTGGTCGTCTTGCCGGGGCCCTGCGGATACCCGGGGTAGGCGTAGGGCGGCGGATAACCGGGCGGCGGCCAGCCGGTGCCGGGGGGCGGATAGCCGGTGCCGGGCGGCGGCCAGCCAGCGGTCTGCGGCTGCCCGCCGGGCATGGGCCACCCCGTCGGCGGTGGCGATCCGGCCGACGGCGGGCCTGAGGAGTCGGGGAACCACGGGGATGTCTGCGGGTCGGGCGACCACGGCGTCGCGGACGGTTGTGGCGTCCACTGGGTGGCGGGCGGTGACGGCGTCCACGGCGCGGCCGGCGGGGGTGGCTCCCAGGGTGCCTGCGGGGCCCACGGCTGGCCCGGCGCCAGCGGGTCGGGGGCCGGAGACGAAGCCGTGGACGGCGGCGCCGTCGGGTCCGGCGGAAGTGCGGGGGAAGCCGGGTCCGGAGCGGACGAGGGAATCGGGTCGGGCGGCGGCGCGTCGGACATGGCTGCTCCGGGCGGGAGTGGGTATGGGACGAACGGGCCGTGGACGGGAGCGCCAAACCCGCCGAGAGACTTCCGCACCCGAAGGCGTGTCGCAACCCCGCCCTGCGGCGCGGGGCGCGAGGGGCCTGTGACGCTCGTCCCGTTGCGGCCGCGTAGGCACTGATCGCTCAGATTCCGTGATTGATAACCCGACTTTCGAGCAACCAACGTGAGTGAAACTGGGTTAGGCTGCGGGCCATGTGTGGAATCGTGGGATACGCGGGCGCGCGCCCCGCACTCGGCATCGTCCTCGACGGGCTGCGGCGGCTGGAATACCGTGGCTACGACTCGGCAGGCGTCGCGATCGTCTGTGACGATCAGCTGCTGACCGAGAAGAAGGCCGGCAAGCTGGCCAACCTGGAGAAGGTGCTGTCCGAGCGGGCCGCCGACGACCCGACCTCCTGCGCGGCCAGCCCGATCGGCATCGGTGACGGCACCACCGGCATCGGCCACACCCGGTGGGCCACCCACGGCGGCCCGACCGACCGCAACGCCCACCCACACGTCGCCCCCGACGGGCGGGTCGCGGTGATCCACAACGGCATCATCGAGAACTTCGCCAAGCTCCGCGCCGAGCTGGAGGCCGACGGCGTCCAGTTCACCAGCGACACCGACACCGAGTGCGCCGCGCACCTGCTCGCCGCCGCGCTGGCCGACCTGCGCGCCGCCGGCCAGCCGGACAGCCCGCAACTGCTCGCCGCCGGCATGCGCGTGGTCTGCCAGCGCCTGGAGGGCGCGTTCACACTGCTCGCCGTGGACGCCGCCGTGCCCGGTGCGGTCGTCGGCGCCCGGCGCAACTCGCCGCTGGTGGTCGGCCGGGGCGACGGGGAAAACTACCTGGCCAGCGACGTGGCCGCGTTCATCGAGCACACCCGGGAAGCGGTCGAGCTGGGCCAGGACCAGATCGTGCTGATCACCGGTGACAGCATCGAGATCACCGACTTCGAGGGCCAGCCCGCCGCCGGCCAGGACTTCCACATCGACTGGGACTCCTCGGCCGCGGAGAAGGGCGGCTACGACTGGTTCATGCTCAAGGAGATCGAGGAACAGCCGCAGGCCATCGCCGACACGCTGCTGGGCCGGCTCACCGAGAGCGGTGAGATCGCCCTCGACGAGGTCCGCCTCAGCGACCAGGATCTGCGCGACGTCGACAAGATCTTCATCGTGGCCTGCGGCACCGCGTACCACGCTGGCATGGTCGCCAAGTACGCCATCGAGCACTGGACCCGGATCCCGTGCGAGGTGGAGCTGGCCAGCGAGTTCCGCTATCGCGACCCGGTGCTCGACCGGTCCACGCTGATCGTGGTCATCTCGCAGTCCGGCGAGACCATGGACACCCTGATGGCGCTGCGCCACGCCAAGGAGCAGAAGGCCCGGGTGCTGGCGATCTGCAACACCAACGGCTCGACCATCCCCCGCGAGTCCGACGCTGTGCTCTACACCCACGGTGGGCCGGAGATCGCCGTCGCCTCCACCAAGGCGTTCCTCACCCAGGTCGTCGCCTGCTATCTCATCGGCCTGCACCTGGCCCAGGTGCGCGGCATCAAGTTCGCCGACGAGGTGGGCGCGGTGGTCGCGCAGTTGCAGGAGATCCCCGGCAAGCTGCGTGAGCTGCTCGACCGGATCGAGCCCGTCCGCGAGCTGGCCCGGGAGCTGAAGTCCGAGCCGACGGTGCTGTTCATCGGCCGGCACGTCGGCTACCCGGTGGCCCTGGAAGGCGCGCTGAAGCTCAAGGAGTTGGCGTACATGCACGCCGAGGGCTTCGCCGCCGGTGAGCTGAAGCACGGCCCGATCGCCCTGATCGACAAGGGCACCCCGGTCATCTGCGTGGTGCCCTCGCCGGTGGGCCGGGGCATGCTGCACGACAAGGTCGTCTCCAACATCCAGGAGGTACGGGCGCGGGGCGCGCGGACCATCGTGATCGCGGAGGAGGGCGACGAGGCGGTCGTCCGGTACGCCGACCACCTGATCTACGTGCCGCGTACGCCCACCCTGCTGGCCCCACTCGTCACCACTGTCCCGTTGCAGGTGCTCGCCGCCGAGATCGCCGCCGCCCGGGGACACGACGTGGACCAGCCCCGCAACCTGGCCAAGTCGGTCACCGTCGAGTAGACACCCCGCACGTCAGGAACCCCGGTCGCCGCGTCCCGCCGCGGCCGGGGTTCCGTCGTCACCGGCCCAGCACGACACGGGCCATCCCGTCCAGCGCCGGGTTTCCCGCCTCCCAGTAGCCGGTGTGCCCGCCACGGCCGCTGGGGAGCACCCGCCCGCCGAAGCCGGGATCGGCCGGGTCGTGACCGAACCACAGCTCGTGCCCCGTCCGGCCGGGCCAACCCAGCACGGCGGCGAGTGGTGCCGCTCCGAACAGGGCCCGCCGGCCCAGCTCATCCGGCGACCGGGCCGCCCGGATCACGTCGTCGGGGGCGCTGCTCGCCCAGACCTCCCCGGTCGGCACGCCCAGCTCGGTGGCGTGCGACGCGCCGACACCGGGGGAGCCGACGAAGACCAGCGCGTCGGCGGCCAGGCCGTGCTCCCGGGCGGCAACACCCACCACCAGCGACCCGTAGCTGTGCCCGAGCACCGTCTGCCGGGCCGGCGGCCCGTCGTGGCTGACGCGCAGCCCCTCCTGGAAGCGGTGCAACGCCGGGCCGGCGTCCCGGGCCTGACCCGCCGAGGCGGCCTCGGTCAGCAGATCCGGAGCGTCGTAGTCCAACCAGAGCACCGCCGCGCTGCGCTCATCCGGGGCGAGCGCGGCGCACCGCTCCAGCACCCGGGCCGCCCTGCCCAGCTCGCCGGAGGCGTCGTCCAGGCCGGCGGTCATCCCCGGCACGTAGGTCAGCACCCGGTCGGCGTGGTCCGGGTCGCCGAGCGCCACCACCGCCCGGCCCTCACCCGCCGGATCCAACCCGAGCAGGTACGCCCGCGGCGCCTCGCCGGCCGTCAGCCGGCCGACCAGCGCGTCCAGACCGGCCAGCCGCCCGGCCACCCCGCGCAACCGGATCAACGCGAGCGGCCCCGGCGGCACCTGGGACAGCAGCCGTCGCCGCTCGGCCAGCAACTCCGTACGCCAGGCGTCGAGCCGTAACCGGTTGGCCTGGTCCCGGGCAGCCACCGGCAGCCCGTCCAGCCGGCCCACCAGGGCCGGCTCGCGAACGATCAGCCACCGTCGCTGCGCCGGCGTCAACCCGGACCACCAGGCGCTGACCAGCGTGGGCGCGGCACCGAGGGCCGGTCGGCCCGGCGGGGGCGGGGACGCCCAACCGGTGCCGGCGGCCCTGGCCAGCTCATCCAACCGGTCCGCGGCGACCCGGTCCGCAGCGGCTGCCCCGTCGAGCGCGGCCCGCAGGGCCGCGGCCACTCCAGCCGCGGCGACCCCGGCCCGCTCGGTAGGTCGATACCGGGCGGGATCGACCCGCACCGCACCCGAGCGGTCCACCAGCAGGCCGGCCGCATCGGCCTGGGCGACCGCCTGGGAGAGCCGCGCCTTCGCCACCGCCAGCCCACCGGACAACTCCGCCAGCACCTGGTCGACCTCGATCAGCGCTGGTGCGATCGAGGCCAGCTCGTCACGCAGACCGTTGAGGCGGGTGTCCGCCGCCGTGGCTGCCGTACCCGACCAACCGTCCCGCAACCGCCCGGTGGCCGCCCGCAGCTCGCCGAGGCGCCGATCGAGTGGCCTCGCCAACCCCGCCCACGCCACCCCGGCGGCCCGCCACGCACCAGGATCGACAGCCCACAGCTGTCGGTAACCGACGCTGCTCACCGAGGTAGGGAGGCGAACCGGCCGGCGGCCCGGTCGTCCACCGTCTCGTACGCGTCGGCCGCCGCCCGGACGCCGCCGGACGTCGCCGCGACCCGGTCACCCAGCCGGCAGAACCAGGCGTGCACGGCCGCCTCCAACCCGGCCAGCGCCGCGCCGGCTCGCCATTCGGGCGCCGCCACCACCAGCCCGGGCAACCCCGCGAGGCCCAACGCCAACCGGTGCGCCTCGTCGTCGAGCAGGACGGCGACCGCCCGCAACTTCTCCGGCTGAACGGCGAACGGCTCGTCGGTCATGGCCACACCCCCGTGGACGATCGGCATCGACGCGCTCACGCTAGGCACCTGCCCGAGGCCGCGCGGTGCCCTGTGGACAGCCGACGTCGAGGCGTACCCCGGGGTGTCCACAGGCGTTGCCCAGCGCGAGCCCGACGGCTAATCTGCGGCCTCGACCGCCGGTAGGGTGGTGTGGTGATCGTCGCTGTCGGCATCGACGTGGTCCTGGTCGACCGGTTCGCCCGGGCCCTGGCACGGACGCCGCTGCTCGCCGACCGGCTCTTCACCGAGGCCGAGCGGCACACCCGCTCCGGCAGCCCGCGCTCGCCCGAGTCGCTCGCCGCCCGGTTCGCCGCCAAGGAGGCGGTGGCCAAGGCGCTCGGCGCCCCGGCCGGGCTCAACTGGCACGACTGCGAGATCGTGCCCGACCCGGCTGGCCGCCCCTGGCTGGCCGTCTCCGGCACTGTCGCGGCGGTGGCCGACGCGCGCGGGGTCAACCACTGGCATCTTTCGTTGTCGCACGACGGCGGGATCGCGTCGGCGATGGTGGTCGCGGAACGATGACGTCGGCCGGGAGGGCCGGTCAGGTCCGCCCGCTAACTGAATGGGACACGGTGGCATGAGAGCGGTGTGGCGGGTGGCCGACGTACGGGCGGCCGAGGCGGGGTTGATGGGCACGCTGCCGGAGGGGACGCTGATGCAGCGGGCCGCCGCCGGCCTGGCCCGCCGGGCCGCGCTCCTGCTCGCCGAGCGGGGCGGAGTCTACGGGGGCCGGGTGCTGCTGCTGGTCGGCTCTGGTGACAACGGCGGCGACGCGCTGTACGCGGGGGAGCGGTTGGCCCGGCGAGGTGTCCACGTGTCCGCCCTGCTGCTCACCCCCGGGCGGGCGCACGCCGCCGGCCTGGCCGCGCTGCGAGCCGCTGGCGGCCGGCTGGTCCAGGATCCGGCCGGCCCGATCGACCTGGTCCTCGACGGCATCGTCGGCATCGGTGGCACCGGTGGGCTACGGGCGAACGCGGACGAGGTGGTCCAGCGCCTCGGCGAGTTGCGCGGACGCGACGGGGGACGGGCCACGGTGCTGGCGGTCGACGTGCCCAGCGGGGTCGCGGTCGACACCGGCCACGTGCCGCTGTCCGCGTCCGGCCGGCCCACAGCGGTCCGCGCCGACGTGACGGTGGCCTTCGGCGCGCTGAAGCCCGCCCTGGTGGTCGGCCCGGCCGCCGCGCTGGCCGGGCAGGTCGAGCTGGTCGACATCGGGCTGCGGCCGTGGCTGCGCGGCACCCCGGCGCTGCGGGTCACCGAATGGTCCGACCTGGTCGACTGGTGGCCCCAGCTGGGCGCGGCGTCGGAGAAGTACACCCGGGGCGTGGTGGGGGTGTCGACCGGCTCGGCGACCTACCCCGGTGCGGCGGTGCTCTCCGTGGGCGGCGCCCTGGCCGGGCCCACCGGCCTGGTCCGCTACGCCGGCAGCGCCCGAGCCGAGGTGCTGCACCAGCACCCGTCGGTGATCGCCAGCGGGCGGGTCGCCGACGCGGGCCGGGTGCAGGCCTGGGTCTGCGGCTCCGGGCTGGGCACCGGCGCCGACGCGGCGGCCGAGCTGCGCGCCGTACTGGCCGCCCCGGTGCCGGTGGTGCTCGACGCCGACGCTCTGACCCTGCTGGTGGACGGCTCGCTCGCCGACCGGCTGCGGGGTCGGGACGCGCCCATCGTGGTCACTCCGCACGACCGCGAGTTCACCCGTCTCTGCGGGGAGGAGCCGGGCGCCGACCGGGTCAGCGCCGCGCTGCGGCTGGCCGCCTGGATGAACGCGGTGGTGCTGCTCAAGGGCGATCGCACGGTGATCGGCACGCCGGACGGTCGGGCGTACGTCAACCCGACCGGCACCCCGGCGCTGGCCACCGGCGGCACCGGCGACGTCTTGGCCGGGCTGCTCGGCTCGCTGCTGGCGGCCGGGGTACCCGCCGATCGGGCCGCCGCCTCAGCCGCGTACCTGCATGGGCTCGCCGGGCGGGAGGCGGCCCGGGGTGGGCCGGTGACCGCGCCCGACGTGGCGACCGCGCTGCGTCCGGTGCTGGCCCGGCTGGGCTGAACGGGACGGTTCCGGGCGCGCTGACCGGATCGCCCTGTCGGGACGTGCGTCGCCGCCCGCGGTGATCACGGCGGAAAGTAGGCTGGGGGCATGTGGCAGGCCGAGGTACGCGTCGATCTTGACGCCATCCGCGAGAACGTGAGCAGGCTCCGCTCCGGCACCACCGCCGAGTTGATGGCAGTGGTGAAGGCCGACGGGTACGGCCACGGCATGCTTCCGGCCGCCCGCGCGGCGCTCGACGCCGGCGCTGACTGGCTCGGTGTCTGCACCCTCGACGAGGCCCTCACCCTGCGGCGGGCCGGGGTGACAGTGCCGGTGCTGGCCTGGCTGCTCGCCCCCGGGTTGCCGCTGCACGAGGGGGTCAGCGCCGGGGTGGACCTGGGCGCGGCCAGCCTGACGCAACTGGACGAGATGATCGAGGCGAGTCGCCTCGCCGGGCGCCCCGCCCGCCTGCATCTCAAGATCGATACGGGGCTGTCCCGGGGCGGTGCGACAGTCGCCGACTGGCCCGCGCTGCTGGACGCCGCCGCGAAGGCGCAGGCCGACGGCCTGGTCGAGGTGGTCGGCGTGTGGAGCCACTTCGTGTACGCGGACTCGCCCGGCCACCCCACCACCGATCGCCAACTGGCCGTGTTCCACGAAGCGCTGGCGATGGTCGAGCGGGCCGGGCTGCGACCGCGCTGGCGGCACCTCGCCAACTCGGCCGCCACCCTCACCCGCCCGGACACCCACTTCGACTTGGTCCGCCCGGGCCTGGCCATCTACGGGCTGTCACCGGTGGCCGGCGAGACGTACGGGTTGCGGCCGGCGATGACCGCCCGCGCCCGGGTGATGCTCACCAAGCGGGTGCCCGCCGGCACCGGTATCTCCTACGGGCACGCCTACACCACGCAGGCCGACGCGAACCTGGCCGTGGTGCCGCTCGGGTACGCCGACGGGGTTCCCCGGCACGCGTCCAACACCGGCCCGGTCCAGCTCGGCGGCGTACGCCGGACGATATCGGGCCGGGTCTGCATGGACCAGTTCGTGCTCGACTGCGGCGACGACCCGGTGGCCGACGGCGACGTGGCGACGCTCTTCGGCAGCGGCGTCGACGGCGAACCGACGGCGGACGACTGGGCCGAGGCGGTCGGCACGATCAACTACGAGATCGTGACGCGGTTCGGCGGCACGCGGGTGCCCCGGGTCTACGACGGCGAGAAACCATGAGTTATCGCATTCCGCGTCCGAGGACGGCTGCGGGCCGGGTAGCGGGGATCGTCGGCGCGGCGGTGGGGGTGGCCGCGGCAGGTCTGGCGGCTGGCGTCGCGACCGAGCGGACCCTGGTCCGTCGGCTCAAGGCCGATCCGGCCGACCGCTACGCGCACGAGACGTTCGACAAGCAGCGGTACGACGAGGCGTTCCGCCTGGAGTTGCCGGACGGCACCGACATCCACGTCGAGGTGGTCGAGCCCACCCGGCCGGTGCCGGGGCACCCGACTGTGGTGCTGGTGCACGGCTTCTGCCTGGACATGGGGACGTTCCACTTCCAGCGCCAGATGCTCGCCGCCCGCGGTGACTACCGGATCGTGGCGTACGACCAGCCCGGTCACGGCCGGTCCGGCCGGCTGGAGACCGGGGAGTACGACCTCGCCGTGCTCGGCCGAACGCTGCGCCAGGTGATCGACCGAACCGCCCCGGACGGGCCGCTGGTGCTGGTCGGCCACTCGATGGGCGGCATGACGATCATGGCGTTCGCCGAGCTGTTCGGAGAGCTGTTCGGTGACCGGGTGGTGGGCACCGTTCTGATGGCCACGTCGGGCGGGCTCATCGCGGAGACCAAGCTGGTCGCGCCCGCGCTGCTCGGCCGGGTCGGCGGTCCGATGCTCTACATGGTCAGCAACGCCACCCGGTACGGCGGGCCGGTGATCGACAAGGCCCGCAAGTCGACGTCGAACGTGGCCTGGTTGCTGACCCGCAAGTACGGCTTCGGCACCCGCAAGCCCAGCCCGTCGCTGGTGTCCTACGTGGAGACGATGAACTCCCGGACGTCGGCCGACACGGTGACCCGCTACCTGCGGACCCTGGCCACCCACTCGCGCTTCCCGGCGCTGGCGGCGCTGGCGGCGACTCCGGTGCTCGTGGTGGTCGGCGACAAGGACATGATCACGCCGGTGACCCACTCCGAGGAGATCGTCCGCCGGTTGCCGCACGCCGAGTTCGTGAAGATCAAGGACAGCGGTCACGTGGTGATGTTGGAGCACGCGGACGAGGTCAACGCCGCCCTGGCGCGGTTCCTGGAGTCATTGCAGAGCGTGGAGGAACGGTGAGTCACGTCGTCAAGCTGCCGACCGTCGAAGACACTCGGGACTTCGGCCGGCGGCTGGCCGGGCTGCTGCGCGCCGGCGACCTGGTGCTGTTGACCGGCCCGTTGGGTGCCGGCAAGACCGCGCTCACCCAGGGCGTCGGGGCCGGGCTCGGTGTCCTCGGGGACATCACCTCGCCGACCTTCGTGATCGCCCGGGTACACCGCCCCGATCCGGCCCGGGGCGGCCGGGTGGCGCTCGTGCACGCCGACGCGTACCGGTTGGGTGACGCCACCGACCCGCGCGCCGAGATCGACGACCTGGACCTCGACGCCTCGGTGGACGACTCGGTGACAGTGGTGGAGTGGGGCGAGGGCCTGGTGGAGCAGTTGGTGGACGCGCACCTACGGGTTCGCATCGACCGCCGCGACGACGACACCCGCATCGTCGAGCTGGACCCGATCGGCGGTGACTGGGCCCGGCGGCTCGCCGACCTGGGCTAGGTCGGTGGCTGTCGTACCCGATGCCTAGAGTGCGGGGGACCGACCCGCGCTGTGAAGAGGTTCCCGATGCCCGACGACGCCCCCGCCCTGGATCTGCTGGCCCTGCTGCCGGAGCAGTGGCGCACAGTGCTCACCCCGCACCTCGACCTGGCGCGCACCGCCGCGCTTGGCGAGTTCGTCGCCCGGGAATACGCGACGCAGACGGTCTTTCCACCGCAGGAGGATCTGTTCTCGGCGTACCGGCTGTGCCCGCCGCAGGGCACCCGGGTGCTCATCCTCGGGCAGGATCCCTACCACCGGGCCGGGCAGGCTCACGGGTTGAGTTTCAGCGTCCGCGACGGTGTGACGGTGCCGCCGTCGTTGCGCAACGTCTTCAAGGAGTTGGGCGAGGACGTGGGCGTCCCCAAGCCGCGCAGCGGCAACCTCGACGGGTGGGCCGCCCAGGGGGTGCTGCTGCTCAACGCGGTGCTGACCGTTCGGCAGGCCACCCCGGGCTCGCACGCCAACGCCGGCTGGGAAGAGTTCACCGACGCGACGATCCGGGCACTGGACGCGGCACCGGACCGGGTGGTCTTCCTGCTCTGGGGCGGCTACGCCCGCAAGAAGGCCGCGCTGGTCACCAACCCGCAGCACGTGGTGCTGGAGGCGGGTCACCCCAGCCCGATGAACCCGCGCGGCTTCCTCGGCAGCCGTCCGTTCAGCGCCGCCAACAAGGCACTCGCCGACGCCGGCCTGCCCACCATCGATTGGGAGCGCACCGCCGGCTGAGCCGCTCGTCGACGTTGCACCGCCGAGCCGGCAGTTGACTCAGCTGTCGCTGGCCAACTGGCGGTCGCGGTAGCGGCGTAACAGTCCGGCGGCGCGCGGCTCGCTGAGTTCCAGCTCGACGAGCGGCACCACCTGGTAGATCCTTTCGCCGTGGCGCACCTCGATCGTCTCAGGCAGCTCGTCGCACATCGTGGCCCTGATTTCCCCGTACCGGGTAGACCACCGGCGTTCGCCCGGCTCCTCGGGCTCCAACCACACCCCGCCGAACTCACCCCAGCGGTCGTTCCACCGCTGCCCGTAGTTCGTCTCCAGCCAGCGGGTGAACGGTTTGGAGTCCTGCCAACGCAGGGCGATCTCCAGCGCGTCGACCGGCACTGGCGCGCCCTGTAGCAACGCCGCTGTGCAACCGGTGAGCACCTGTGGGAAGTCGGTGAGCCGGTCCAGCAGCCGGTCCAGCCCCAACCCGTCGATCCGCTCGGCGATCGACCGGGCGGCCAAGCCGTCGATCTGGGCGTCGAGGTGCGCGTCCAACGGCTCGACTCCGACGACCAACTGCACGTCCATCGCGGCAAACAGCCGTTCCAGCACCGGGATGGTCGGCGCTCGCTCACCACGTTCGAACCGGGACACCGCGGCCTGGTCGACCTCGGCCAACGCGGCCAACTGACGCTGGCTCAGGTCGCGCAGCTGTCGTTGATGCCGCGCGGCAGCACCGAGCAGGGTGACAAGGCGAGTCGATGACATCCCGGCAT
>NZ_JBEYSL010000189.1:0-11660 GCF_040642735.1 Micromonospora sp. NPDC047753
TGCTCCTCGTCGAGCAGCACCTGGGTTTCGCCCTGCGGGTGGCCGTACCCCGCCGGGGGTCGTGCCGCGCTCGGTGCCGGCGTGCGCGTGCCCGTGCACGGCCAGCGCCGTGGGCGCCGAGTCGATCGCCTGCCCCAGCTGGTACGACCCCAGGAAGGGGTAGATCTCCAACGGCTCGCCGGCGAGCGTGTCCGGCACCGGCGAGTAGTGGGTGAGCGCGACCAGCATGTCGCAGTCCAGCGAGCGCAGCGCCGCACCGAGACGGTCCGCGCTCTCGGTGGTGGTCCGTACGAAGGCCTTCATCTCCGGCTCGCCGAAGTCGCTGGCGCACCGTCCGGCGAACCCGCCGCCGAAGCCCTTGACGCCGGCGATGCCGAGCCGGCCACCCGCGCAGTCCAGCACGACGCCGTTGCCCTCCAGCACCGTGATGCCCGCGTCCTCCAGCACCTTGACCACCTGTGGCACCTGGTCACACTGGTGGTCGTGGTTGCCGAGCACGGTCACCACCGGTACGGCCAAGCCGCCGAACTCCTCCGCCACGCAGCGCGCCTCGGCCTCGGTGCCGTGCCGGGTCAGGTCCCCGGCCAACAGCAGCACGTCGGCGCACTCCGGCAACTCCTCCAGCGCCGGTCGGAACCGGCCGACCACGTCCTCGTCCAGATGCACGTCGCCCACAGCGGCAATCCGGATCACCATGGAACCTCCCTCAGGGCAGTTGCTCGATCTCCGTGGGCGCTTGGGCGCGGATCACCCCGATGTCGCTGGTGACAGGCACGTCCGGGAAGCGCTCGGACACCCGACGCAGGATCTCGTCCCGTCGGTGCGGACTCTCCACCTCGCCGTAGAGCACGAGGGCGCGTTCCCGTCGAACCACTGTGATCCCCTGTTCGGCGACGGCGGGGTCCTCGACGAGCAGCCGTTGGATCTCCGCCTCGACGTACTCGTCGGGTGGCCCGGTGTCGATGTCGCGATGGTGGGTCACGATGTCCCCTCTCCTGGCTGGGTGCCGGCGGCCGACACCACCTCCAGCCGGTCCAGCAGCACCAGGAACGCCTCGGCGTACGGCGAGTGCTGCGTCTCCTTGCGTACCCGTTCCCAGTCGATCTGCTCCCGCAGTGAGCGGGCCAGCGGCAGACCGCGGGCGAAGTCGCAGTAGTGCTGGGAGAAGCTGAGCAGTTTGTGCACCATCAGCTGGGTCGCGGACAGCACCGGCATGCGAATCGCGTCCACCGGTCGGACGACGGTGTCGGCGAACGTCTCCTCGGTGACCGGAGTCTCGATCGGCCGGTGGATCAGGTCCACCATCCGGCCGTCGTCGAAGACCTTCACCAGCCAGTCCTCCGGCGGACGCTCCGCGACGAAACCGGCGGCCACCAGGGCCTCCAGTGCCTCTTCCACGTCGGCCTCCCGGATCAGGAAGTCGACGTCGTGATCGCTGGAGTGCCCCCCGTGGGCGTAGACCGCGAAGCTGCCGCCCAGGGCGAACGGAATCTCGGACTGCTTGAGCACGGCGGCGACCTTCTTGAGGGTGTGCACCAGACTCTCGTCTCCGCGCTCAGCCATCTGGTTCCTCCGTCGTCGTGTTGGTGGACCGGCGGTTGGATTTCGAACTCCGGTACCCGGCATTCCGGTCGTCCACACCTGCTGGTGTCTCGGTCGGGCGTCAACAGGGATGAAGCACCACAAACCTCGCGGACCATGTGCGTGAGTCGGATAACCTGTGGAGGGTGGCCAGATCATCGGGGATGCGACGACGCAAGGCCCGATTGCGCACCGTCGCCCTGATCGGGATCGACGGTTCGGGTAAGACCACGCAGGCGCACCGGCTGGCTGACGCGCTGACCGCCGCCGGACGCCCCGCCACCTACCGCCGCAACGCCAGTGGCCGCCGCTGGCTCGGTCGGATCGCCCAACGCCTCGGCCGTCCGGACGCGCAGCGGCTCGTCGGTCGCGACGGCGTGCTGGCCGTGGAGTCGGTACTGCGCTGGCTGGCCATCGCCATCGCCCTGATCAGCTGCCTGCTCACCGGCCGGACGGCGGTCATGGACCGCTACTCGGCCTGCCAGTACGCGAGCATCCGGGCGCACGGCGGGCAGCGCTGGGAACGGCTCGCCCGGGCCGGCTACCGGCTGTTCCCGACGCCGCAGGTGACCTTCCTGCTCGCCGTCGACCCGGCGGAGGCGTACCGGCGTATCGAGGAACGCGGCACCGACCACGAGACGATGGGGTGGTTGACCGCCGCCGACACCGCCTACCGGGCACTGCCCGAGTACCCCAGCTTCGTGCTGGTGGACGCGGGCCGCCCGGCCGAGGAGGTGACCGAGCAGATCCAGGCGCACCTGGAGACCTGGCTACCGCCGTCCGCCTCGGGCGGAGAGGACCTCGGCCCGGTGGTGGCTCAGGCCCGCCCGTAGACCGGCACTGTGGCGCCACTGGTCGGGGCGGAGTCCGCCGACGCGAGGAACCGGATCACCGGCGCGATCTCGGCCGGGGTGACCCAGCGGGAATGGTCGGCGTCGGGCTGGGCGGCCCGGTTCGCCGGGGTGTCGATGACGCTGGGCAGCACCGTGTTGCAGCGCACGTTCTGCGAGCGGTACTCCACCGCTACCGCGTTGGCGAAGGCCAGCACCGCCGCCTTGGCCGTCGAGTAGCCGGCCGCGCCGCGGAACGGGGTGACTGCCGCGCGGGCCGAGACGCAGACCACCGCGCCGCCGCCGGACGTCACCAGGTGCGGGAGCGCGGCCTGGGTGACCAGATAGGTCGGCCGCAGGTTGACGGTGAGCATCCGCTCGAACTCCTCGACCGGCGTCTCGTGCACCAACCCGCCGCTGGCGTACCCACCGACGAGGTTGACCACCGCGCGCAGCGGCGCCGCCGGTTCGCCGGCAGCGGCCTCGACCGCCTGCGCCGCGCCCGCCGCCTCGCCCAGGTCCGCGACCACGCGGACCAGTCCGGCCACCGCCGGCTCCGACCCGGGCCGGGCTTTCCGCTCGGGTACGACCACCCGCCAGCCCGCCTCGACGAACGCGGTGACGACCGCCCCGCCGAGCCCGCCGGAACCCCCGGTCACCAACACGCTGCGCTCTCCCATAAGCCCCACGCTAGTGCCCCCGCCCTCTTCGAGCCCCTCCGTCGATCATGAAGTTGTTGCCGTGACACGCCGATCCGAGGGGCAACAACTTCATGATCGCGGTCTGCCGTCGGCAGATTGGTTGGGTTGTCCGGACCTCGGGGGCGCAGGATCGGCGGATGCGGATCCTCATTCTCGGTGGCACCCGGTTCCTCGGTCGGGCCACGGCGCAGCTCGCCGTCGAACAGGGGCACGAGGTGACCTGTGCGGCCCGGGGCGTGTCCGGCGCGGTGCCGGCCGGGGCGCGGTTCGTGGCGGCCGACCGGGATGATCCCGATTCGCTCGTCCCGCTCGTCGCCGCGGGCTTCGACGCCGTGGTCGACGTGACCCGCCAGATCAGCCACGCCCGGCACGCGCTCGCCGCGCTCGCCGACCATGTCGGCCACTGGTCGTTCGTGTCGACGATCTCGGTGTACGCGGACTACGCCACCCCGGGCCAGACCGCTGCGGACGCGCCGATCCTGGCGCCCGCCCCGCCGAACGTGGACGGTCCCATCGGCCCGGACCACCGCTGGTACGGCGAGTGCAAGGTGAGCATTGAGGAGCTGGTCCGGGAGCGGGTGGGCGTGGACCGTTCGTTCATCTGCCGGGCGGGGCTGATCGTCGGCGCGGAGGATCCGAGCGACCGTTTTCCGTACTGGGTGCGGCGGCTGTCGGCCGGTGGCGAGGTGCTGGCCCCCGGGCGTCCGACCGATCGGGTGCAGTTCGTGGACGTCGCCGATCTGGCGCGTTGGTTGCTGCACGCCGCCGGCACCGGCCTCGGCGGCACGTACGACGGCTCCGGTCCGGCGATGTCCCGGGCCGACCTGTTGGCGGGGGTGGCCGCCGGGCTGGGCGTCGCCGCTCCGGCCCTCACCTGGGTCGACCAGGAGTTCCTGCTCTCCCGAGACGTACGCGAGTGGTCGGGGGAGCGGGCGCTGCCGCTCTGGGTGCGACTGCCGGAGACCGCCGGCCTGATGGACCGGGACGTCCGGCCGGCCCTGGACGCCGGTCTGACCGTCCGTCCGCTGGCCGATACCGTTCGGGCGACGGCGTCGTGGATGGCCGCACACCCGGCGGCCGTCCGGCAGGGTGGACTCGACCCGGCGGATGAGGCGGCGATCCTGGGGAAGTGGCAGGCTGTGCGAGACCGGTGATCCCGGCGATCGAAGTTTCCCCCACGTCGGACAGTCATAGTTGACGCTCACGCTTGGTGAAAGTAAGTTTCATCCGTGGCGAAGAGTCCGAAGATTTCTGCGAGTCACGAGCCCGGTGGGCTGATCGTCCACATCAGCGGGCTGTTGCCATCGCTGTCGCCCGCCGAGCAGCGGGTCGCCCGGCTGGTCGTCTCCGACCCGGCGGCCGCCGCCCGGCGGACAATCACCGACCTCGCCACCGCAGCCGAGACTTCCGAGGCGACGGTCATCCGGTTCTGCCGTTCGGTGGGCATGGACGGTTACCCCCAACTGCGCATCCGCCTCGCCGCCGAGGCCGCCCGCCGGATCGAACCACCGGACGCCCGCGTCGTCGGCGGCGACATCCCGCCCGGTGCCGACCTCGCCCAGATCATCGCCACCATCGCGTTCAACGACGCCCGCGCCGTCGAGGAGACCGCCGAGCAACTCGACCCCGCCGTCTGCGAGCAGGTGGTCGAGGCGATCAGCGGTGCCGCTCGGATCGACATCTACGGCGCCGGCGCCAGCGGGTTCGTCGCCTCGGACTTCCAGCAGAAGCTGCACCGCATCGGCCGGATCGCCTTCTACTTCCCGGACGTGCACACCGCGCTGACGTCGGCCGCCCTCCTGGGCCGGGGAGACGTGGCGATCGGCATCTCGCACACCGGCACCACCTCCGACGTGATCGAGGTGCTGGAGCAGGCCCGTACCCGCGGTGCCGTGACAGTGGCGCTGACCAACTTCCCGCGCTCGCCGATCACCGACGTGGCGGACTTCGTGTTGACCACGGCGGCCCGGGAGACCACCTACCGCTCCGGCGCGACGGCCAGCCGGCTGGCCCAGCTCACAGTGGTCGACTGCCTCTTCGTCGGGGTGGCCGCCCGCAACCGCGCCCGGGCCCGCAAGGCCTTGGAGGCGACCGCCGAGGCGGTCCAGTCCCACCGGGTGGGTGCCAACCGGAGGCGGGCATGACGGCCGGTGCGGAGATGCCCGCACGGCCCGCTCGCCCCACGGTCCGGGTGGGTGCCCCCACCGAACGGCGTAACCCGCTCAGCGTCGACCTCGACCTGATGTCGACGCGGGACGTGCTCACCGTGATCAACGAGGCGGACCGGCGGGTGCCCGCAGCGGTCGCCGCGGTGCTCGACGAGATCGCCACCACCGTCGACCTGGCTGTCGCGGCGCTACGCGGCGGCCACCGGGTGCACTACTTCGGGGCCGGCACCTCCGGCCGCCTGGGCGTGCTCGACGCGGCCGAACTGGCCCCCACCTTCAACTCGCCCCGACACTGGTTCTGCGCACACCTCGCGGGAGGCCCGGACGCCATGTGGCGGGCCGTCGAGGACGCCGAGGACGACGACCGGGGCGGCGCGGTCGAAGCTGCCAGTTGTGTACGGGCCGGGGACCTGGTGGTCGGTCTGGCGGCCAGCGGACGCACCCCGTACGTCCTCGGGGCGCTGTCCGCAGCCCGCGGCAAGGGTGCCTCGACGGTGTTGCTCTGCGCCAATCCGGAGGCGGAGGCCGCCCGGTCGGTCGACGTGTTCATCGGGGTGGACACCGGACCCGAGGTGGTCACCGGGTCGACCCGGATGAAGGCGGGCACAGCGCAGAAACTGGTGCTCAACACGTTCTCGACCGCCGTCATGGTGCGTCTGGGCCGGGTCTACTCGAACCTCATGATCGATATGGTGGCCACCAACGCGAAACTTCGCGGACGAATGATCTCGATTCTGGTCGAGGCCACCGGTTGCTCGGAGGAGCTTTCCCAGCAGGCCCTCACCGACGCCGACGGCGACCTGAAGACGGCGCTCGTCGCCCTTGTCTCGGGTGCCGAGATCGACGCTGCCCGGGCCGCGCTGGCCCGCTCGGCCGACCAGGTGCGCGGCGCCCTCGCCCTGCTCGCCTCATAGCGCCCCCGTCCCCCGGGAAGCGAATGGGCCCTCGGATTGTTCATCTGGCCGGGGGGTAATAACACCCCCGTGAATGAACCGACCGGCTCACCCGTGCGTATCTGGCAGTGACCAGGATCGCATCGTGGTGGTGATCCGGGTCGCTGTGCCCCCGCGACGGGCGGTGTTGCCATGGTGCGGTAATCCGTACGTGGTGCCCAGTGGCGAGCCACCCGACGGGTGCTGACAGCAAACATGGACCGTGCTCTCAGCTACTACTCAGGCATTCGTGACACTTTCGACTCACGACGAGGAATCCCCGACACGTCTCATCTGTTGTGTAGGTGTCAGCACCGATGGGCACAGCAGAAGTTACCAGGGGCTGACAGGTGTGGGGAATGGCAAGGAACCGGGCAACCGGCGCGAGCGAGGGGACCGTGGGCAACGTGGACAAGAACATCGGCATGCGAACCGACGAGGTTGCCGAGGAGCGCGACCTGGTCGGCGTCTACCTGCACGAGATCTCCCGGACGCCACTGCTGGACGCCGCCAAGGAGGTCGATCTCTCCAAGGCGATCGAGGCCGGCCTCTACGCCGAGCACCTGCTCGGTGAGGAAGCCGTTCCCGCCGGTGTCGACCGGGCCGACCTGGAATGGCTGGTCGTCGAGGGCGAGCGGGCGAAGGACCTCTTCATCCGCGCCAACCTCCGACTGGTCGTGTCGATCGCCCGGCGCTACGTGCGCTCGGGGATGCCCATGCTGGACCTGATCCAGGAGGGCAACACCGGCCTCGTCCGGGCGGTCGAGAAGTTCGACTACGAACGCGGCTACAAGTTCTCCACCTACGCCACCTGGTGGATCCGGCAGGCGATCAGCCGGGCGATCGCCCAGCAGGAGCGCACCGTCCGTCTGCCGGTGCACCTGGTGGAGGACGTCAACCGGATGCGCAACGTGGCCCGGCAGCTGACCCGTGAGTTGGGCAGCGACCCGGAGCCGGAGCAGATCGCCAACGCCCTCGGCGTCACCGTCGAGCGGGTGAACGAGCTGCGCCGCTGGTCGCAGGACACCGTTTCGCTGGACACCCCGGTGGGCGACGACGGCGACACGAACCTCGGTGACCTGGTCGCCGACAGTGACGCGCCGTCGCCGGAGGACATCGTTCTCAGCGGCCTGGAGCGGCAGCGCATCGAGGGGCTGCTCAACCACCTCGACGATCGTTCCGCCGGCATCATGCGGGCCCGCTACGGGCTGGAGGACGGCCGGGAGCACTCGCTCACCGAGGTCGCGTCACGGTTCTCGCTGTCCCGCGAGCGGATCCGGCAACTGGAGATCCAGGCGCTGGGCCGGCTCCGTGAGCTGGCCCGGGCGGAGGGGCTGCAGGCGGCCTGACCTGGTAGTAATGACGGCGAACGGCCGGCGTCCGATAGGGGGACGCCGGCCGTTCGCCGTCATTGACAGTGGTTAGCGGACCCGGCCGTAACCGTGGATGGACATCATGTTCATGCCACGCTTGAGCACGTTGCGACCGGCGCTGGGCGCGTCGATCACCTGACCGTCGCCGACGTAGAGGGCGACGTGCCCGAGCCCGCTGTAGAAGATCAGGTCGCCGGGGCGTAGCTCGCCCCGCCCGATGTGGGCGACAGCGCTCCACTGCATCCGGGCGCTGTGCGGCAGCGACTTGCCGGCTGCCCGCCAGGACGCCAGGGTCAGCCCGGAGCAGTCGTAGCCGTCCGGCCCTTCGCCCGCCCACTTGTACGGCTTGCCGATCGCCCCGAACGCGTAACGCACCGCTGTTCCGGCAGCACCGGACACGGCGGGCACGTTCCTGGCCTCGGCCGTCGCTGCCTTGGGCTCAGGTCGCTCAGTGGCGGCCCCGTACGCCTGCCGGCGCAGCTCGTACAGCTTGGCCAGGTCCTGTTCGATCTGCTTCTTCGCCGTGGCGAGCTGACGGGCCTGTGCGGCCTGCCGGGTCAAGGTCGTGCTCAGGCGGGCCTTCTCGTCGAGCAGCTGCCGCTGGTCGGTGGTGAAGCCGGAGATGCGCTCCTGCCGCTGGCGGGTCAACTGCTCGATCGTGCCGAGCCGGTCCAGCAGCGCAGCCGAGCCGCCCGCGCGCAGCAGGGCGTCCGCGGTGCGCAGACCGCCACTCTTGTACGCGGTGGAGGCGATCTCGGCCACGTCGGCCCGGCTCTGCTCGACCTGCTGTTCGAGCGGGCCGATGCGGGTCTGTAATCGGGCCACGGCGGCCTCGTTTGTCTTGATCTCCTCACGCAACTTGTTGTACGACTCGACGACCCGCTCCAACTCGGCCGAGGATGTCTCGATCCGGCGGGTCAGGTCGGCGGGGGACGGCTCGGCCTGGGCCACCGCCGTCGGGGCGATCAGCGCGGCCGACATGCCGACCAGCGCCACGGTGCGCAGCAGATTTCTCAGGGATGACAAGAGCGGAAGGCCCCTCTCCCACGGCCGCCGGGGCTGCTGACGCCCTCGACGACACCGGCCGGGGCCACCCGGGCGGACGGCACTGGGCCGGACCGGCTCGCCCAACCTAACCCGAGACGGATGTGACTCGCAGTTGAAGCAGGGGCGAAAGTTGGGAGAGTTGCGGGTCGGGCCGGTGGGCTGGGTGGCGCCATCGTGGCTGATGACACCTGCGAACGAGGGAACATCGCCCTTCTCGCCGCTTATTGACAGATATATGACTTTCGTCGTTCCGGGCTTATGCCGCCGGATTCCTGGTGGCCATAACCGATAAAAGCTGAAATGGATGCGGTTTCTCGGCGATCTCACCCGGTCGGGGTGAGCTGTCGGGACCCGGTAAATGCCCAGGTCGACTGGCGGTGCCGCAACACAATGAAGTCCGGAGCCGGGAATCCCGTCGGCAGGCAGCGATGACTGTCGCCAGCAGGCCCACTCGGCCAACCGTCCCCTTCGGGAGGAACCGTGAATCGTGAAGGCGCAAAGACGCGACCGCCGCGAACGGTGCCGGGCGCCCGGTCGACCCTGCTGTACGCGCGGCCCGGCATCATCGTGACCGTCGACCGGTTCACCATCGGCCGGAACAGTTACCGGGTCGCCGACCTGACCCATCTGCGTACCACCCGGGGCCCGCACGACAGGATCGCCGTCCGGGCCGTGGTCATCACCGCCAGCATGCTCGGTGGTGTGGGGGTGCTTCTCGGCTTCACCGGCGGTCTGCACCGCCTCACCGCCGGGGCGTACCTGATCCTCGGCGCTGTGCTCCTGCTCCCGGCCGCTCTCGCCCTGGTCGGCGACCGCTGGCGCCCACCGCCACACGAACTGTGGGGGTGGTACCAAGGCTCGGAGGTGCTGCTGTTCAGCGCCGACGACGAACGGCAGTTCGGCCAGGTCACCCGGGCGCTGCTGCGGGCCCGGGAGGTCAACCGCTACGGCAGTTGGGTCGACCCGATCGCCGAAGCGGACCCGTGGCGGCCCAACCGCTGATGCGGCGCGACCGGCGTGAAGGTCGGCGCAACCAATCTTCACGCCCGCTCACCGTCATCGCGGGAGGACGGGCTCCGGAGTCCGTTCGGCCTGCGGCGCGGCCACCCAGGCGCTGACCCGGCGCTCGGCGTAGAACGAGACGAACGGCACCGTGCCGGCCAGCATCACCAGCAGCATCCGCTTCAGCGGCCAGTCGGCTCGGCGGCTCAGGTCGAACGCGGCCACCAGGTAGATCATGTAGAGAAAGCCGTGCGCCGGCCCGATCGTCTCCACCACGACCGGATTGTCGAACGCGTACTTCAGGGGCATGCCGACCACGACCAGCAGGATCAGCACCACGCCCACGATCCAGGCGATCACGCGGTACCGGGTAAGGGCAGCGCCCACCTTCGTCCGTCCTTCCGAGCCCGGCTCAGCCGGGATAGTCACCGGGCCGGGCGCCCGGATTGGCGTTCAACCATGACAGGTAGTGGTTGTAGGCGGCCAGGTCGTTGTCCTCGACGACGTCGCCGGTGGCCGGCACCCGGGACACCCGCACCGGTCGGCGTACCCCCGGTCGGGACCCGGTGGTGACCGCCGGCGCCGGCTCGACGGCCGGATCCGCTGGCGGCGCGTCGGCCTCCGCCGCCCTGCGGCGGGCCAGCTTCACCTCACGCCACCAGACGTAGACCACGAAGCCGGCGAAGATCGGCCACTCGACCGCGTACCCCCAGCTCAGGCTGTTGCCGGCGGTGGCCCGGCTGATTTGCCACCAGCCCAGCCCCAGGAAGCCCACGACCAGGACGACCATGGCCACGTGGCGCGCGATCCACGCCGGGGTCCAGAGCCGCCTCATGACAATGAGGGTACCGGGGACGCCACCGGTCTCCGACACCGTGTCGTAGTCGTCGACTCGCCGCCTTGGTTTGGCGTCACCGCGCTTGGGCAATCGTTTAGACGCCAGCCCAAACGAGATCAAGGGGGGCGATCATGACCGGATCGGTACGTGAGGACGGCTTTGCGTCCAGCGGCAGCGCGGATACGAGCCCGGAGCAGCGGGTGCCCGAGTGGGGCGGCGATCAGCTAGCCGACCCGGCCGGCGCTCCCGGCCTCGACGACGACCTGCTCGGCATCGACCCGACGGAGCTTTCCGACGAGGACCTGATCCGCGAGATGCACAGCCTGCACCGAACCCGCCTGGACACCCTGCGGCACGCTGCCGACTCCGCACTCGCGAACCACCTCCGGCGCACGGCGGAGCTGGAGACCGAGTACCTGGCCCGACACCCGGGTCGCGAGGTCGATCCCAGCCGCCTGCGGGACGCGTGATGCCGGCGCGCGCCGTGCGCGGCATGTCCGCGCCACCCGAGGTGGTCTTCAGCACGGCCACCGACCCCGACCGCGCCTCGGCCTGGCTGCCGGAGCCGCTGCGCGGCGACGGCAGCCCCGCTGCGGAGATCAGCGGCGAGGAGCTGCGCGCCCGCTGGGGCGACGGCGACGCCGACGACTGGTCCGCCGAGATCCGGGTGGAGCCGGCCGATTCCGGTGGCGCGCGGATCCAGCTGGACCTGGCCGACGGGTCCGGCGGACCCGGTCCGGACCAGCTGGCAGACGAGGCGCTCACCAACCTGGCACGCGAGGTCGCCGACAACCTCCAGGCCGGCTGAGCCGGCCTCGCGCGACGCCGTTCCCGCACCACCACGACACGTGAGGAGATCGGGTGAGCGACACTGGCCTGCGGCAGAAGGCGGCCCGGCTGCGCCGGGCATACGCGCCGCACGAGCACCGGCCGCTCGGCGGCTACCTGGTGGCGATGGGCGCCTACGCCGGGGTGACCGGGGCTCTGGCCGGCCTGGTCAAGGCGACCGGCCGGCCGGTGCCGGAGCGTCCCGCGCCGTCCGACGTGGTGCTGCTCTCCATCGCCACGCACAAGCTGAGTCGGTTGCTGTCCAAGGACGCGGTGACCAGCCCGTTACGGGCGCCGTTCACCCGCTACGACCGCCCGAGCGGCAGCGGCGAGGTGATGGAGCAGGTCCGCGACTCGGGC
>NZ_JBEYSL010000190.1:0-11593 GCF_040642735.1 Micromonospora sp. NPDC047753
CACGTGCCGGTGTCGGCATCGCCGCTCAGGGGCTGGGCCAGAGCGTCCGGAGCGGTCGCCAGATCCTGACCGACATCTCGGTGAGCGTCGCGCCGGGTGAGCTGGTCGCGATCATCGGTGCCAGCGGCGCCGGCAAGACCACCCTGCTGGAGATCCTCTCCGGGGTACAGCGCCCGGTGGCGGGCACCGTCACGTACGACGGCAACACCACCGCCGGCACCATCGGTGTCGTTCCCCAGGACGACATCATCCACCGCGAGCTGCCCCTGGCCCGCACCCTGCGGTACGCGGCCCGACTGCGCCTCCCCTCCACCGCCGGGCCGGCCGAGATCAGTGACCGGGTCGCGGAGGTGCTCGCCGAGCTGCGACTCACCGACCGGGCCACCACGCCGGTCGGCCTGCTCAGCGGCGGCGAACGCAAGCGCGCCAGCATCGCCGTCGAGCTGCTCACCCGACCCGGCGTGTTCTTCCTGGACGAGCCCACCTCCGGATTGGACCCGGCGATCGCCGTGGAGCTGCTCCGGGTGCTCCGCGCGCTCGCCGACACGGGCACCACCGTCGTGCTGACCACTCATCAGGTCACCGACGTGGACCACTGCGACAGTGTCGTCGTGCTGACCCGTCAGGGCCGGTTGGCGTTCACCGGCACCCCGACCGCCGCCCGGGAGTTCTTCGGCCTGCGGTCCCTGGCCGAGGTGCACCTCCGGCTCGACGAAGCGACGCAGCCGGCCGAGTGGCCCGATCGCTTCGCCGAGCGGCGCGCGGCCGAACAGCCGCCCCGTACGCCCGACGGGGGTGACGTCGCCGCGACGCCGTCCCGGCCCGTCGGCCGGCTGCGCCAGTGGGCGGTGCTCACCGCGCGCAACACGGAGATCGTCGTCCGTAACCGACTGACGTTGGCGATCCTGCTCGGCTCGCCGCTGATGGTGCTCGGCATGTTCGCGCTGCTGTTCCGCCCGGGGGCGTTCGAGCCGACCAGACCCAGCCCGACGGTCACCGTGATGATCCTGTTCTGGATCGCGTTCGGCGGCTTCTTCTTCGGGCTGACCTACGGGCTCCTCCAGATCTGCACCGAGCTGCCGATCCTGCGCCGGGAGCGGCTGGCCGGGGTCCGGCTGGTCCCGTACCTGTTGGCGAAGGTGGCGGTGCTGCTGCCGCTGCTGGCCCTGGTGGACCTGGCCCTGCTCGGGGTGCTGCGCGGCATGGACCGGCTGCCGCCGGTCGGCGGCGCCGACTTCGCCGCCCTGTACGCGACACTGCTGCTCTCTTCGGCGGCGGCGCTCGCCCTCGGTCTGCTCTGCTCGGCGGCCGTGTCCGACGCGGCCCAGGCGACGCTCATGCTGCCGATGCTCTGCTTCCCACAGGTGCTGTTCGTCGGCGCGATCCTGCCGGTGCCGGCGATGGCGGTCGGCGGTCAGTGGCTCAGCTACGCGATGTCGAACCGGTGGGCGTTCGAGGGCCTGGGACACACCGCCGGGGTGGAGCGGCTCTGGCGCGACGGCGGCTCCCCGCTCGGCCCGCCGCTGCTGGCCACGTACGGCGACAGCTTCTCCCGGCCGGTGTGGGTCGACTGGCTGGTGCTCGGCGGTTTCGTGCTGCTCTTCCTGGGCGCGGCCTGGGCGGTCCTGCTCCGACGGGATCCCCGCCGTGGGTCCTGACCCGACGCCCCCCGCCTCCCCCAGGGCGCTGCCGGGATACGCCGCCACCGGCCGGATCGACGAGCTGCGCGCCACCGAGTACCGGCACCTGGACACCGACGGGCAGGTGTACCTCGACTACGCCGGAGCCGGGGTGGCCGCCCAGGCGCAGGTTCGCGCCCACCACGACCGGTTGCTCGCCAGCCTCTACAGCAACCCCCACTCGGAGAACCCCACGAGCGTGGCGGCGGGCTCGCTGGTGGAGTCGGCGCGACGCGCGGTGCTCGACTTCTTCCGCGCCGACCCGGACGAGTACGCGGTCATCTTCACCCCGAACGCCAGCGGCGCCTGCCGGCTGGTCGGCGAGGCGTACGACTTCGGCCGGGCCGCGCCGCTGGTGCTCACCTGGGACAACCACAACTCGGTCAACGGCATCCGCGAGTACGCCCGGTCGGCTCGCGCGTCCGTACGCTACCTGCCGCTGAACGGGCCGGAACTGCGGATCGCCGAGTCGGACCTGGTCGCGGCGCTCGACGCCGGCCGGGGTGGCCTGACCCGCCGGTGGAGCCGGCCCGGTCGTCGCGGGCTGTTCGCCTACCCGGCGCAGAGCAACTTCTCCGGGGTACAGCACCCGCTGGGCTGGGTGGAGCTGGCCCAGCAGCGGGGCTACGACGTGCTGCTCGACGCGGCCGCCTTCGCGCCGACGAACCGGCTGGACCTCAGCGTCGTCCGACCGGATTTCGTCTGTCTGAGCTGGTACAAGCTCTTCGGCTACCCCACGGGGGTCGGCGCGCTGCTGGCCCGCCGTTCGGCGCTGGCCCGGTTGCGCCGGCCGTGGTTCGCCGGCGGCACGATCCGCGCGGTGAGCGTCCAGGGCGACTGGCACCGGCCGATGGACGACGAGTCGGCGTTCGAGGACGGCACGCTCAACTTCCTGAGCATCCCGGACGTGGAGTTCGGGTTGCGCTGGCTCGACTCGATCGGCGTGGACCTGGTCCACGCCCGGGTCGGCCTGCTCACCGAGTGGTTGCTGGAGCGGTTGGCCACCCTGCGGCACGACACCGGCGGGTCGCTGGTCCAGGTGTACGGGCCGACGACGGGTGCGGGGCGCGGTGGCACCGTGACCTTCAACCTCCGTCACCCGGACGGCACGCTGGTCGACGAACGGCTCGTGGCGCGGGAGGCGGCAGCGGCGGGCCTCTCCCTGCGTACCGGCTGTTTCTGCAATCCGGGCGCGGCCGAGGGCGCGTTCGGGATGAGCCGGACGTCGATGCGGCAGCGGTTGTTGGCGGGGGTCGACACGATCGACCAGTACCTCACCGCGCTGGGGCTGCCGACGGGCGGCGCGGTCCGCGTCTCGTTCGGACTGGCCTCGACCGCGACCGACGCGGAGCGCCTCGTCGACTTCGTCCAGTCGACCTACCTCAACCGGAGGGCCGGTACGGAGTCACCACTGCCACCTCGGCTGCGCTGCTGACCTGCCCGACCCGGCCGACTAGCTGACCTGGGCCACCGGCGCGGGGCGGTGCTTGATCTCCTCCATGAACGGGAACCGGGCGGTCAGCTCGGCGAACGTCAGGCCGGCCCGCCAGGCAGCGGCCACCTGGGCGACCTGCACCAGGTCCATGACGTCGCCGCGGGCGAGAACCTCTCCCGAGACGCGCAGGTCAATCATGAAGTACCGGGCCTGCGATCCCAGCCCCACGCAGACCACGCCCTCGTCGGAGTGCAGCTCGGCGCAGGTGAACCGGGCCCGCCCCTGCTCCGGCGCGGTCACCCGGCCGACGTCGAGCCCGTGGCGGGCAGCAGTTTCGATCAGCGCGGGGGCCAGGCCACCCCGCTCGACCAGATCCGGGTAGAGGCGCACACCCAGCGCCGTCGACGCCTCGCTCATGACTGACTCCCACTTCCTTGTGACAGAGACCAGCAGCGCGCAGGTTACGGGAAAGTTTCCGGCACGCCTCGTCATCCTGTCCCGCGTGGACGCCCCACGGCAATAGGAAGGGTCGATTCGACCGCTATCGAGTAACCCTCGGCCGCGCCGAGCTCCTTCGATGGGTCGACGTCGTCCATCTCGGAGCCATCGAGCGATGCCACTGCGACGAGCGGCGTCGGCACTGCACCGCTCACTCGTCAGCATCGGGCGGTAACGGACGGTCGTTATATTGGAAACACTCTTGACAGAAGGACATGATATCGACATGCTTCGCTTAGAGAGCGCTCTCTATCCTGGTAAACCGCCTCCATCACCCCCAAGCTGAGGAGCCTCCCGTGTTCACAGCCCGGCCCAGCCTCCGCTTCCGCCCGCTCGTACTCCTGGCGGCCACCCTCGTCGCGACCGCGACGGCGCTCGTCGTCCCGGCGCACCCCGACCGGGCCGAGGCCGCCATCGGTCCCATCAGCTGGCAGGACGAGTTCAACTCCCCCGCCGGCACGCCCGTCGACCAGAACAAGTGGCGGTTCGACACCGGCGGTGGCGGCTGGGGCAACAACGAGCGGCAGTACTACACGAACAGCACCAGCAACGCGGTCCATGACGGCCAGGGCAACCTGGTCATCACCGCCCGCCGGGACAATCCCGCCAACTACCAGTGCCACTACGGGCGCTGCGAGTACACGTCGGCGCGGTTGCTGACGGCGGCCACCTTCACCCAGACGTACGGGCGGTTCGAGGCCCGGATCAAGATCCCGCGCGGTCAGGGCATCTGGCCGGCCTTCTGGATGCTCGGCACCGGCGGCGGGTGGCCCGACGCCGGCGAGATCGACGTCATGGAGAACATCGGCCGGGAGCCCAACACCGTCTACGGCACCGTGCACGGGCCCGGCTACTCCGGAGCCGGTGGCATCACTGGCAGCCGCACCATCGGCGCACCGCTCGCCGACACCTTCCACACCTACCGGGTGGACTGGGAGCCGAACGTCATCACCTGGTACGTCGACGGGGTGCAGTACCACCGGGTCGATCCCGCTCGGCTCGGTGGCAACCGCTGGGTGTTCGACCACCCCTTCTTCATGATCCTCAACGTCGCGGTCGGCGGTAACTGGCCCGGCTACCCCGACGGCTCGACCCAGTTCCCGCAGCAGATGCTCGTCGACTACGTCCGGGTGTCCAGCTACACCTCGGGTGGCGGGGGCGACCCCACTCCGGGCACCAACCGGATCAGGGGCGCGCAGAGCGGTCGCTGCATCGACATCCCCGGCGCCGACCCGGTCGAGGGCGCAAAGCTCCAGATCTGGGACTGCAACACCACGGCGGCCCAGAGCTGGACCTTCGCGTCCGACGGGACCGTCCGGGCGATGGGCAAGTGCATGGACCCGGCCTGGGCCGGCACCGCCAACGGCACCGAGGTCAACCTGGTCAGCTGCAACGGCAACACCGCGCAACGCTTCACCCTCAACGGCGCCGGCGACCTGGTCAACCTCAACGCCAACAAGTGCGTCGACGTACGGGAGGCCAACCCCAACAACGGTGGCAAGCTGCACCTGTGGGACTGCCTCGGCGCCGCCAACCAGAAGTGGTCCCGCATCTGATCACCCGAGCACCAAGGCGTGGGCCGTCCGAGGAGTCACTCGGGCGGCCCATCGCCGTAGCGTCCTTCGCCCACCTCCTCGAACCGGATTGACTCGATGGGCGGGGAGGCCAGGCTCATGACCACTATGTTCGGATTAGTCCTGAATCCGGCAGTCCCGGGAGTGAGCTCATGTCGCACCACCTCGATACACCCCTGGCCGCTCAGGGCGGCCAGTTGTACATCGACGACCTGTACGTCTTCAACGGTGACCGCGCCACCGTGTTCGTCATGGACGTCAACAGCTCGGTGACAAAGGCCGACATCAAGCGCGGCTTCCACGCCGAGGCGCGTTACGAGATCAAGATTCACATCAACGGCACCGAGGCGGAGGACCTGACGTACCGGTTCGCCTTCGGCGAGCCGGACGGCGACGCCCGGCAGACCCTCCAGCTGTACGAGCTCACCGGCGCGGACGCCCGCGACGACGCCGCGATGGGCACCCCCATCGCCGAGGGGCGAACCGGCGAGGTGACGACCGGCGGCAACGTCCGGATCTGGGCCGGGCGGATCGCCGACCCCTTCTTCGTCGACCTCGACGAACTCGCCACCATCAACGGCGCGGTCAAGAACGGTTCGCGGGTGGACCGCTCGGCGTGGCGGGTAGACCAGGCCAAGAACAGCTTCGCCGGCACCACCGTCGAGTCGATCGTCCTCGAGGTCTCCCACGACGAGCCGCTGCTGCGCGACGGCACCGAGATCGGCGTGTGGTGCCGCACCATGCTGGCCACCGACGCGGGCGGGTGGCGCCAGATCAACCGCGCCGGCCACCCCATGATGTGGCCGATCTTCTGGCCCCACGACACCGACTTCTCCGACCCCGCCAACTTCCGGCACCCCGGCAACGACCTCGCCGAGGGCGGGGAGGAGATCGCGAACGCGGTCGCCGGGGTGGTCAAGGCGAACGGCACCGCACCGGATCCGCAGGCGTACGGCTGGAGCGTCGCCCGGCAGCTCTACCCCGACCTGCTGTCGTACAAGGTCGGCACGGCAGCGAACTTCGGCTTCGCGGTCCGCAACGGACGAACCCTTGCCGACAACGCGCCCGAGGTGATGTTCTCCCTGGTCCTCAACACCGGCACCACTGCCGGCCTCACCTCGGAGGTCACCAAGGCCGCGCGTTCCGCCACGTTCCCGTACGTGGTCGCGGCCTGAATCCGCTCGTAGGGCTCGGCGGCCGGTACGGCGCCGAGCCCTTGCCGTGCGCGCCCGCCGTGAGGGCCCAGCACGCGCAGGGGCCATCAACGCTTGTGCTCGACGCACACACCACGCCACCACACCCAGGGTCGAGCACGATCACCGAAGGCCCACCGGGTGACGCTCGAGCTATTCCAGCCCGTATGGGCGTTTTGCGTAGATAGTCTCTTAAGTGCTTCCCAGCGCTCTTTAGGACAAAGGAGACTCGATGCGTAGAAAGATTCTCGCGGGCTTGGCCGGCGTCGCCGCCGTCGTCGCGCTCGCCGGACCGGCCGCCGCGGACACCACGGGCGACACGATCGTGACCCTCACCGTCGACGCCGCCGGCGGCCTGTCGATCACCGTGCCGGCGACGGCCAACATCGGTCACGGCATTGAGGGCTCGACCGTCACCGGTCTGCTCGGCCCGGTCACCGTGCTGGACCAGCGAGGTTCGCTCACCCCCAACTGGACCGCCAGCGTCATCTCCACCGACTTCACCACCGGTGGCGGCTCCTCCGGAGAGACGATCCCGAACATCAACGTTCTGTACTGGTCCGGCCCCGCCACGGCGACCGCCGGCACTGGCACCTTCACGCCGGGCCAACCCACGGCGGCCCAGCAGGTGATCATCAATGTCCCTCGGACGGCGATGACCCACACCGGCGGCACCGGCAACAACTTCGCCACCTGGAACCCCACCCTGGTGGTGAACATCCCCGTCGGCACCGTCCAGGGTGTCTACACCGGGACGGTGACACATTCGGTGTTCTGAGCCGCTCGGCCGGCTGGTGCTGCTGGCCTCGGTCGCCCTCGTGGCGCTCGGGGTTTCGGCGGCACCAGCCGTTGCCGTGCGGGAGCAGCGACAGGACCCGGCCGAGGAAGCCGCGATCAGCATCCGGATGCTGGACATCCCGGCCAGTCGGGTACAGGACCCGAGGGCCCAGGTCTACATCGTGGATCACCTGAAACCCGGCACGACGATCAACCGCCGGGTCGAGGTGCAGAACACCTCCGCCGAGGTGCAGAAGATCGATTTCTATTCCGGAGCCGCTTCGGTCGAGAACAACGCCTTCACCGTGCCCGAGGGGCGTACGGGTAACGAACTGAGCGGGTGGATCCGGCTGAAGACCGCCACGATGCGGCTGGACCCGGGCGAGCGCCGACCGGTCGAGGTCGAGGTCGCCGTGCCGAAGAAGGCGTCGAAGGGCGAGCGGTACGCCGCGATCTGGGCGCAGGTCACCAGCACGAAGGAGCGCACCGGCAACGTCACCCAGATCCACCGGGTGGGCATCCGGGTCTACCTCGACATCGGTCCCGGTGGTGAGCCGCCAACGGACTTCCGGATCGAAGGGTTGGCCGCCGAGCCGGGCGCCGGTGAATTCCCCGTGGTCACCGCGAAGGTCACCAATACCGGCGAACGTGCGCTGGACATGACAGGCACCCTGTCGCTGACCAAGGCGGCGGTCCAGGCCGGTCCGTTCAAGGTGACCAACGGCGTGACGATCCTGCCCGGCCAGAGCGGTCAGGTCCGGATCGAGGTCAACCAGGCCCTGCCCGCCGGAACCTGGGACGTGCACGCGAAGCTCGCCAGCGGCACCGTGGAACGCACCGCGACCGGGAAGATCGTCCTACCCGTCGCGGCGCCGATGACTGTCGCGACGTCCAGCGGGCCGAGTTGGCTGGTCTACACGGTCGGCGGCATCGCCCTGCTGGTGCTGGTCACCCTTGGTGGCTGGTACCTCGTCCGCCGACGCCAGGCCCAGTGGGCCTGACCACCCACCCACACCGCCCCATTCCATCTGCCCGGCCGTTCCCCGGAACGGCCGGGCAGCATCGTTTCGCGAGTCGATCATGCACCTGTGGTGCCCGACTTGAGGGCGACAAGACCGATTCGCCACCCACCACAACTCCATGATCGACGGAGCTGGGGCGGGAGGTGCAGGTCGCGGGCCGGGGGTGCCGGGGGGCGGGCGGGGCGAGGCAGGAGGCGGGGCGGGGCGGGGGCTAGATGACGGAGTGCGTCACGACCGACACGTAGTTGCCGACCACCACCCCGGACGGGAGGTTCACGAACAGCGTGGGGTTCCAGGTGGCGGAGTTCGGGCCTCCCGCCTGGCCGGACCATCCCGCGGCCACCCGCGGGGTGTTCAGCACCGCCCCGGGCTGCGGGACGAACGATCCGACCCCGGTGCTGGCGAGGGCGGGGCCCGAGGCGTACGTGATGTTGCTGTTGGGGATGGTCTCGCCCCCCGAGCCGGAGCCGGTGGTGAAGCTCGTGCTGGAGACGACGCTGACCCAGTTGCCGGAGAAGGGGCCACGGTCGTCGGTGACGGTCACCGGGCCGAGGTGGCCCGAGACGCCGGTGGTGCCCGAGGTGACGGTGCCAAGCGCCGAGATCGCCGGGACGCTGATGGAGAGTCCACCGAGCGGGGTGATGACCAGGTCGACCGGTCGGGTCGCGGACTGGTCGAACGAGTCGGTCACCCGGACGGTGAACGGGAACGTCCCGGACACTGTGGGCGTGCCGGAGAGCAGGCCCGTGACCGGGTCGAGGGTCAGCCCGGCGGGCAGGCTCCCGGCGCTGACCGACCAGGTGAACGGGCCGGTGCCGCCGGTCACCGTGAGCTGATACTGGTACGGCTCGTACGCCTTGCCGGGTGGGGGCGGTGGGAAGGTCAGCGTCGGTGGCGCGTTGACCGTCACCGGCCCGGAGGGGGCCGACTGCGGGCCGGTCCCGCCGGCGTTCGTCGCGGCCACCCGGAAGGTGTACGTGGCACCGGCGGTCAGCCCCGTGACGACCTGGGTCGTGGCGGTTCCGCTGAAGACCCGGGGTGTCTGCGCCACCCCGTTGAGGTATGGCGTCACCGTGTAACCGGTGATCGGCGACCCCCCGTTGGCCGGGGCGGTCCAGCTCACCCTGGCGGCGTTGGTGCCGGCGGTGGCCGAGGTGTTCGTCGGTGCTCCCGGCACTGTGTACGGCACCACCGCCGCCGAGGGTGGGCTGGCCGCGCCGGTGCCGAACGCGTTCACCGCCGCCACGCGGAAGGCGTACGACGAGCCTGCGGTGAGCCCGGTCAGGGTGCGGCTGGTGGTGGAGGCGTCGAAGGTCAGGGTCGGTTGGGTGACGCCGTCCCGGATCGGGGTGATCAGGTAGCTGGTGATCGGGCTGCCGTTGTTGTCCGGCGCGGTCCAGCTCACTGTGGCGCTGGTGACGCCCGCGACCGCTGTGGGGGTGGTGGGCGTGCCCGGTGTGGAGGCGTAGACGAAGTTCGCCGACCCGGCCGAGCCTCGGGTGATGACGCTGACCGTGACCGTCGCCGGGCCGGACCGGGCGGGCATGGAGGAGATGGCGAGGGTGCCGTTGGGATTCACTGTGAAACAGCCGGCGGCCGGGCCGGAGGTGCACGGCACCAGCAGCACCGACGTGCCGGCCTGCTGTTCGGCGGCCGTACCGATGGTGATCGCGGTGGCGCCGGCGAGGTTGCTGCCGCCCACGGTGGCCGGAACACCTCCGGAGACGGAGCTCTGGGCCGGGGTGACGGTGATGCCGCTCGGCGCGGTGGCCGGCGCGACAGGTGTGGTGCCGGTGGCGATGCCGGGGTTGGCGTCGATCGACGACGAGGTCGCGACTGTCGTGGTCTGAATCTGCGTCGGTGTGACACCGGTGCCGGTGACTGTCGCGACGACGGTGATGGGCGGCAGGGAGGTGCCGCCGGCGAACGGGCCGTTGCTGTTGGTGCAGGTGACGGTCTGTCCGGACGGTGCGGCGCAGACCCAGCCGGAGCCGTACGCGGCGCGGGGGACGACACCGGCGGGGACGGTCTGGGTGACCGAGATGGGCGAGGTCTCGGTGGCGCCGGCGTCGACCCCGGCGGTGATCGAGTAGGTGACCGGGTCACCGGGTTGCGGGGAGGCGCCGACGGAGCTGGTCTGTGACACGTTCAGGTCGGGCACCGGGTTGAAGCTGACCGCTTGAGCGTTGTCGACCTCGTGGAAGTCGGTGACCGAGCCGGTCGAGCCCACCCAGCCGAAGGCGAGTTGCCGTGGGTAGCCGCTGGCGTTCAGCCAGGTCGGTGACGGGTACAGGCTGGGCGACACGACCGGAAGCGCGCCTGACAGGGTCCGGGCGGCCCCGCCGACCGGGGTGAACCTGACCCGGTACTGACCGGCCGGAGTGGTGATACCGGAGTCGGTGGTGAACGGCGACGAGGTGGTGTTGATGACGACCTCGACCGGCACCGCGGACGCGGCCCGGGTGCTGGCCCGCAGCGGCAGGGCGGGTGCCGAGGTGCTGACTGCGGTGCTGTCGATGGCGCAGTAGCCGACGCCGTTGCGGCCCGGCCCGCGGATCACGACCTGGCCGGGGACCCGACCGCCGGTGGTCGAGATGTACGGCGGGTTGGTGCAGCCGGTGCCCTGGTAGGTGCTGTTGCTGAAGTTGCCGAAGACGTCGAGACCGACGCCCATGTAGCCGTTGGAGAGTCCCGCGGACACGCCGTTGAACGCCGCCGAGTAGCCCAGCGAGCCGCCCGACGGGCCGAGGGTCGACGGGGACCTAGGGTTGGCGGGGTCCACCGCGGCCAGCGCGAAGGCCAGGCCGTCGGCGCCCGGGCTCGTGCCGCCGTACTGGTAGGTGTTGAAGGTGAGGTGCAGGCCCTGCGAGGTGGGCACGCTCACCGCGCCGAACACTCCGCCCTGCCGGTTGATGGTGGCGGGGGTGAGGCGCAGTTTGCCGGCGCCCTGCGGGTCGGTGGAGGTGGTGCAACTGAGCAGCGGGCCGATGGTGGAGTTGCCGGCCGCGCTCAGGCAGGCGGCGTTCGTGGCGAGGAGGCCGGGCACCGCGGGTACCGCCACAGCGCCGATGCCGTTCGGTGTGTTGTTGTGGAAGGGTTGGTCGAACAGGACGGAACCGGCCGCCAACGCCGGGAGGGGCGCGACCGCGAGAACTCCCACGGTCACGGCTACCGCCAGTGTTGCGATGCTGCTCGGACGACGCCGGCCCCGAAACGACATGTCCACTCCCAGCTTTCACTCCAGCCCCGAGCTGGACTATATCCCCCAAAAACACCCATATTTCTCGTACGGGGATAAAGCTGGCCTGGGGCTCGGCGCCCAGAAACGCACCGACCTCCTCGGCATGGCCGAGGAGGTCGGTGGGCTTCGGCTATCGTCCGCGTCCGTGAAATCTTCCCGTCTTGCCTCCGCCAT
>NZ_JBEYSL010000191.1:0-11570 GCF_040642735.1 Micromonospora sp. NPDC047753
GTCGACCGAGCCGACCGCCGCCCCGGAGGACCCGCCGCCGCCCCCGCCCCGGGCCGCCTGGCTGGACGTGGACGACCCGGAGCACCCGCCGGAGGCGTCCTCGCGCGAGGTGCAGAACATCCCGCTGGGGCTGGGCGCGCTGCTCCTCGGCGTCGCCGCCGTGGTCTTCGCCGCGGTGGCCACCAGCTCGATGGACGCGCTGGCCCGGCTCGGCATCCTGCTCCTGGCCACCGTGCTGATGCTGCTCGCCCCGCCGGCACTGGCCCGGCGCGGGCTCACCTCGACCGCCGAGACCATCGCCGCGGTCGGCCTGCTGCTGGTGCCGCTCGCCGGCAACGCCCTCTGGGCGGTGGACCGGATCGGCGTCGGCGGCGGCTCCGGCACGGTCTTCGCCGGGGTGATCTTCGCGGTCACCGCCGCCGTCGCTTTCGGGTACGCCGGTTGGACCGGTCTGCGCGCGCCCCGCTTCGCCACCGTGCTCGCCGCCCAGCCGGTGCTGCCGCTGCTGGCGTACGACCAGATCACCGGCCCGGGCGGCTGGGCGCTGGTGCTGGCCCTGGTCGCCCTCGTCAACCTCGGCCTGGCCCGCTCCGGCGTGACCGTCGAACGCCAGGTCCGGCAGGACCTGCCATCGCCGGGCACGCCGCCCGCGCCCCGCCAACGAGACGCCGAGAGCCGGCCGGAGGGCGACCCGGAGGAGGCCGCCGAGCTGATCGACGCCAGCGGCGGCGCGACTGACCCGCAGCCCACCAGGCCGGTGCCCGGCCTGCGTGAGCTGACCTGGTTGCTGCACGCCCTGGCGGTCGCCGTCTCGCTGGCGTACGCGGTCACCGCCCTGCTGCGGGCACAGACCGTGCCGACCGCTACCGGCGCCGGGGTGGTGCTGCTGCTCGCCGCCGTGATCGGGCTGGCCGGCGCGTTGGTGCTGCGGCGCCCGCCGCTGCCGGACGTCGCGGCCGGCATCCTCACCCTGGCGGTGATCGGCTCGCTCAGCCGGATCGCCTCGGTGGCACTCCCTGGCCGGGCGCTGCTGCTGATCGCGGCGGTCATCACCGTGACCGGGCTGGCGGTGCGCGCAGTCCCGGAAGCGGCCCGACGTGGCCCACAGTTGGCCTCAGCGGTGGCGCTGACCGTCAGTGGTCTGGTGGTCGCCGGCGGCGCGCTACGCGCCGGGGTGGCACCGGTCCGGGCGGCACTGCCCGCCTGGAACCCCGACCTCAGCCGATACCCGGGCGAGCTGGCCGCCGCCGTCGGGCCGACGACCTGGCAGCTCGCGGGTGCCGCGTTCCTGCTCACCATCGCGGCGGTGCTGGCCCTGCCCACCGAGATCCGCCGGGAGTTCGCGGTCGCCGGCGCGGCGCTCACCGCGCTCGCCGTTCCGGCCTCGTTCGGTCTCGGCTGGGCGACGGCCCCCTGGCCAATGGTGATCACCGCGATCGGCATCGGGGTCATCGGGCTGTCCGCCCGCACCGACCGAGCCGCTGTGGCGCACGCCATCGGGGCGGCCGTGGTCGGCCTGTTCGGCGCGGGTGCCAGCCTGGCCAGCCCCACCCTCACCGCCGCGGTCCTGATCACCCTGTTCGCGGCCGGCACGCTGGTCACGCTGGCGCCCCGGATCCGGATCGCCTCGGCCGCCTCCGAGACGGTCACCGCCTGGGCCGCCGGTGGGGCCGCGTTCGCGCTGCCCGGGGCGGTGGCGGCGTTCGTGGCCGCGACCATGCCGAACGACCCGCTCCTCACCCCGGCGAGCCTGCGCGAGGTGACCGTTCCGATCCTGGCGGCCAGCTTCCTGGCGGTCTGCGTGACACTGGGCTACGCGGCCGTCGTGCAGGTCTCCCAGCGCCACATCCCCGTTCCGCTGTCGGTCGGCACCGGGTTGGGCGCGCTGATGGTCACCGCCGCCGCGTTCGGGGCGCCCGGCGCAACCGTCGCCGACGCCTGGGTGGGCGCGCTCCTGCTGGTCGCGGCGGTGCTGCTCTTCCTGGCCCCCTCCATCGACGCCGGCCGTCGCGCCGACCTCACCCTCGACGGCTCGGACCTGGCCGCCGCTGCGGTCACCACCGCCCTGATCGCCACGCTGGTACGGATCGGGGCGGTGCTCGCCCCCGGCGGGCAGCTGGCGGTGGCCGCCGCCCTGCTCCTGGTGGTCGCCGTGGCCGCCCGCAGCATGCCGGAGGAGTGGCGACGCGGTCCGATCCTCGGCCTCACCGTCGGCGGCGTCCTGATCGGCGTCCTCGCCGGCTGGACGGCGGTGCGCGGCGGGGTCGGCGTGCTGGCCACCCCCGGCCCGATCTGGAGGGGCGACCTGAGCGACTGGCCGGCCGCCCCCGTCGGCGGTGCCACCTGGCAGGCGCCGGTCGCGCTGGCACTGCTGGCCCTCGCCGCCGGCATCCTGCTCCCGCCGCCGTGGCGCTGGGACGTGTCCGGTGTGGCGGTGGTACTCGCCACGATCGGCGCACCGGCCGCATTCGATCTGGCCTGGTGGTCACCGGTCCTGGTCGGCGGAATGGTCGCCACCGTGTTCGGCGTGGCCGCGGTGGCCACGGAGGAGGCGCGCGCCGGGCTGTCCCGGGCCACTGTGGCCGGGGTCGTCGCGCTGCACGCTGCCGGAGCCGGGCTGGTCCGCCCGTGGACCACGGCCCTGGCGCTGGGCAGCATCGCGCTGATCGGCGTGGTGGTGGCCACGCTGGCCCGCGTCCTCGCCGGTCCACAGGTCGCCGACATCGACACCGAGGGCATGCCGCCGCACCTGGCGCAGATCGGCGGCGCGGCGATCGGTGCCGCTCTGCTGGCCCTCCCGGGTGCGGTGGCGGCACTGTCCGCCGAGTTCGACCACTCGGCGCAGGTGGTGCTGACCGCCGCGCTGGCCGCGACCAGCCTCGGCCTGGCCGCCGTGGCAGCGGTCCGCCGACTGGTGCCGCAATATCTGCCCTGGGTCAGCGTGGCGGTCGTCGGCGGGGCCACCATCAGCGCCCTCGCCGCCATCCCCACCGGCCTCGCCGCCGGCGTCTACGCGGCCGCCGCCGCCCTGCTCGGCGTACTGGCCGAACTGATCCGCGCGGCCACCGTGCCGCCCACCGGCGCGGCCCAGCCGGTCCGGCGCTGGGCGGTCCGACTCGACGGGGCCCTGCGGCGGCTGCCGGACGACGCGGAACGACGGCGGTGGCGGGTCAACCCGGCCGCGGGTGCGTTGGCCGCGGCGGCGCTGCCGACCGCCCTGGCGCTCGCCTCGATAGCACCCGCGCTGGTCACCGCCCTGGTCGAGCCGCACCGCACACTCACCCGGATCTGGCAGGGCCCGCCGCCGGAGCTGCTCACCCCTCCACCGGACGTGGTCAACCCGACCCACGTGCTGACGGCGCTGCTGCTCACCGCGACCGCCGCGCTGGCCGCCACCGGGTTCAGCGGCGGGCGGCGTTCCCGGGCCGTGCCAGTGGTGCTGCCCGGGGCGGCCGTCACGCTGCTGATCGCACCCATCGCGCTGGGCCAGGGCTGGCCCGCCAGCACCGTCGCCGCGCTCTCCGTCTTCACCATCGCGATGCTCGGTCTCGCACTGACCCCACCGCCGGCGCTGGTCGAGCGGGCACGCTCGCTGCGGCTGGCCCGGGTGCTGGTGTTCGCCATCGGTCTGGCCGGTGGCAGCGCCGGGCTCGCCGGCAGCCTGGCCGACCGGCAGATGACCCTGTTCACACTGGGCAGCGCGGTCGGGGTGGGCGCGGTGGCCGCGCTGTTCGGCACCACCCAGCGGGCGCGCATCCTCGGCTGGCTCTTCGCCTCACTCATGGCGCAGCTCTTCGTGCTCACCGTCGGCCTGGTCGCCGGGCTGGCGGCGGTCTGGTCGGCGTTCGGAGTGCTCGCCGTCGGCGCGGTCCTACAGGTGCTCGCCGCGACAGTGCCCCGCTTGCGCCGCCCCGAGGCGCAGCGGGAGGCCTCCACTGTGGAGTGGACCGGGTACGCTGCCGCGCTGATCGCGTTGGCCCTCGCCTTCGACTCGCCCCGCCACATCGCCGCCCTGCTGGCCGCCTGGGGCGCTGTCCTCGGGGTGGCGGCGACCCGACCCGGTCGCCGACCGGTGGAACGCCGGATCCTGTTCTGGGCGGTGGTGGTCTGTGAGATCACCGCGTGGTGGATCCTGATGCGAGTCGCCGACGTGGCGCTGCCCGAGGCGTACACGCTGCCGTTCGCCGTGCTGGCCCTCCTCGTCGGCGTCCTGGAGCTGCGCCACCGGCCCGACATGAGCAGTTGGGTGGCGTACGGCCCGGCGCTGGTAGCGGCCTTCGTGCCGACGCTGGCGATCGTGCTGGCCACCGAGTCCAGCACGGTGCGGCAGATGCTCCTGCTGCTCGGCGCGGTCGCGGTGCTTATCTTCGGCTCGTCCAGTCGACAGCAGGCCCCGGTGATCGTCGGCGCGTCGGTCACCGCGATCACGGCGATCCACGCCCTGTTCAGCCTGGGCCCGTGGTTGGCGCTGATCCCGGTGGGCATCCTGCTGCTGGTGCTCGGCGCAAGCAACGAGCGCCGCCGCCGCGCCCAGGAACGCCTACAGACCGCCCTGCGCGGCATGAGATAAACCGGAGGGCCACGGCGGGGTGAGTGGGCCTTACGCGATCTTGCACTTTCTGTTGCGGCATAAGGCGTATAAGCCGCAGAACAACGACCGCAAGTGCAAGATCGCGGGGGCGGGGCGGGGCGGGGGTCGCGGCGCGAGGGCTGGGGCGGGGCTGTGGGGGGTTAGGGCTGGGGCAGGGCTGCTTGGAGGGCGGCTTCCTTTGTTGCTACCAGCTTCTCCAGGTCCTGCTGGTAGGTCGCCATCTTGGCGCGCAGGCCCTCGTCGGCGGCACCGAGGATCCGTACGGCGAGCAGGCCGGCGTTGCGGGCGTTGCCGATCGACACGGTGGCGACCGGGATCCCGGCCGGCATCTGCACGATGGACAGCAGCGAGTCCATGCCGTCGAGGTGCTTCAGCGGCACCGGCACGCCGATCACCGGCAGTGGCGTCACCGAGGCCACCATGCCAGGCAGCGCGGCGGCACCCCCGGCCCCCGCGATGATCACCTTGAGGCCCCGGTCGGCAGCGTCGCGCCCGTACTCGATCATCGCGACCGGAGTCCGGTGCGCCGAGATCACCCGGACCTCGTACGCCACGCCGAAGTCGTCCAACACCTCGGCCGCGGCCCGCATGGTCGGCCAGTCCGAGTCGCTGCCCATGATCAAGCCAACGGTGCTCACTGCTGCCCCTTCGTCGTTCCCGAAACCGTGGCTCACTCGTGGCCCTCGCGCAGCCAGCGCGCGGCGCGTGCGGCCCGCGCCCGCAGGTCGTCCAGGTCGTCACCGAGCACGGTGACGTGCCCGATCTTGCGGCCAGGTCGCACCTGCTTGCCGTACAGGTGCACCTTGGCACCCGGCTCGGCGGCGAAGAGGTGGTGCAACCGCTCGTCGATCGACATCCCGCCCGGCTCACCGCCGAGCACGTTCGCCGACACCACCACCGGGGCGGTCAGCGCGGTGTCACCCATCGGGTAGTCCAGCACGGCCCGCAGGTGCTGCTCGAACTGCGAAGTCCGGGCACCCTCGATGGTCCAGTGACCGGAGTTGTGCGGTCGCATCGCCAGCTCGTTGACCACGATCGCGGGCCGGCCGGCGTCGTCGCGCACCTCGAACAGCTCCACGGCCAGCAGGCCGATCACACCGAGCGCGGTGGCCAGGTCGATGGCGAGCTGCTGAGCGGAGACCGCCAGCTCCTCGTCCAGGCCGGGGGCCGGGGCGAGGACCTCCACGTTGATGCCGTCGCGCTGCACGGTCTCGACCACGGGGTACGCGGCCACCTGACCGAACGGCGAACGGGCCACCTGCACGGCCAGCTCCCGCCGCAGCGGCACCCGCTCCTCGACGATCAGCCGGGTGCCGCCAGCGAGCAGCGTGGTCGCCAACTCGGTGGCCTGGGCGGCGTCGTCGACCATCCAGACGCCCCGGCCGTCGTACCCACCCCGAGCCGCCTTGAGGACCACCGGCCAGCCGACCTGCTCGCCGAAGCCGACGAGGTCGGCGGGCTCGGCAACCGGCCGCCAGGCCGGGTTGGGCGCACCCAGCTCGGTCAGGCGTTCCCGCATGACCTGCTTGTCCTGCGCGTGCAGCAGCGCGTCGGCCGGCGGGTAGAGGGGCACCCCTTCCGCCGTCAGCGTGCGGATGTGCTCGGTGGGCACGTGCTCGTGGTCGAAGGTGACGACGTCGCAGCCCTTGGCGAAGGTGCGCAGCGCGGCCAGGTCGGTGTGGTCGCCGTACTGGACGTCGGCGGCGACCAGCGCCGCGCCGTCGTCAGGGGCGGTCGCGAGCACACGCAGTGACTGGCCGAGGGCGATCGCGGCCTGGTGGGTCATTCGGGCCAACTGGCCGCCACCCACCATGCCGACAACTGGCAGACCGGTACGGGAATCCATAGCGCGGCCAGCCTATCCGGGCCGTCGACGGGCCCACCGGGAGGGCCGGCGACCCGCCTCGGGAGCGCTGGCGGGACCACCCGGCGGGCGGGGCGGGCGACTACCGGGCGTGGCCGTGCGCTCAGCCCAGTTCGGCTACCAGCTCCTCGACCGAGGTGACCGGCCGCTGGCAGACGAAACCCCGGCAGACGTACGCGGCGGACCGCCCCTCGACCAGCGGACGGTCGGCGAGCAGCGGAACACCCGGCTGGTCCGGACGCCCGGCGACGACCACCGCTCCGGGCGGCGCGTGCCGGCGGGCGGCGGCCACCAGGGGGTCGCCGGCCGGGTCGTCGGTGACCACGGCGATCTCGTACGGCCCGGAGAGCAACGCCTCGCCGACGGTTGCCGCGTACCCGGTGAACCGGGGGTGCTTACCGACGATCGGCGCGACAGTGCCGAGGGCCGCTTCGGCGGCCTCCCGGTAGCGCGTCTCCCCGGTCAGCGCCGAGTACGCCACCAGCCCGGCGATCAACGCCGACCGGCCGGACGGGGTGGCGTTGTCGGTCGGGTCGGCCGGGCGGGCGACCAGCCGCTCCGCGTCGTCGGCGGTGTCGTAGAAGGCGCCACCGGGCGCGGCGAAGTGCGCCAGGGCGGTGTCCAGCAGCTCGCCGGCCAGGGTCAGCCAGCGGCCCTCGCCGGTGAGTTGGTGCAGCGCGCAGAAGGCCTCGGCAACACAGCCGTAGTCCTCCAGGACACCGGCCGGCTCGCCGACCTTGCCGTCCCGGGAGACCCGGCGCAGCCGGCCGTCCACCAGGTGTACGGCGGCCAGGTGCTCGGCGGCCCGGCGCATCGCCCCGTCGGCGACGATGGTGACGCCGTCCATCAGGTTGGCGTCCTCGTCCTGCGGGGACGCGTACACGGCGGCGACCTGCTGGAACTCGGCGATGGCGGTGATCGCCAGACCGTTCCAGGCGGCCACCACCTTGTCGTCGAGGGCCGGCTGGGGGCGGGTGTCCCGGGCGGCGAGGAGTCGCCCGACCACCTGCTGCCAGCGGGCGCGCACCTCGGGCGCGGCGTCGTCCACGTCCCGGGCGAGCCGCAGCACGCTCATGCCCTTCTCGAAGGTGCCGTCGTCGGTGACGGTGAACAGGTCGGCGGCGAACCGGCCGTCCTCCTCGCCCAACGCCTCCACGAGCTGCGTCGGCGTCCAGGCGTAGGTGAGCCCCTCGACGCCTTCGGTGTCGGCGTCCAGTGCGGATGCGAACCCCTGCCCGGGCCGGTGCAGCTCGTCGGCGAGGAACCGGGCGGTGTCGCGGGCCACCCGGCGGGCCAGCGGGTCACCGGTGAGTCGCCACAGCTGGGTGTAGAGCCGCAGCAGCAGCGCGTTGTCGTAGAGCATCTTCTCGAAGTGCGGCACCGTCCAGTGCGCGTCCACCGAGTACCTGGCGAAGCCGCCCGCGAGCTGGTCGTAGAGGCCGCCCCGGGCCATCGCCTCGGCCGTGTGCCGGGTGATCTCCAGGCTGCCCGGGTCACCGGTGCGCTGGTGGTGACGCAGCAGGAAGAGCAGGTTCATGTGCGGCGGAAACTTCGGGGCGCCACCGAACCCGCCGTTCGTGGCGTCGTACTCGCCGGCAAGCTTCGCGGCCGCCGCGTCGAGCAGCGGGGCGTCCAGCGGCGCGGTGGGGCCGCCCACGGCCTGCGCGCCGCCGATCGCCTCGACCACGGCGGCACCCTGGCCCAGCACCGCCTCGCGCTGCTCCCGCCAGGCGGTGGCGACCGACTGGAGCAACTGGACGAAGTTGGGTCGCGGGAAGTAGGTGCCGCAGAAGAACGGGGTGCCGTCCGGGGTGGCGAAGACGGTCATCGGCCAACCGCCCTGGCCGGTCATCGCCTGGGTGGCGGTCATGTAGACCGCGTCCACGTCCGGACGTTCCTCACGATCCACCTTGATCGACACGAAGTTGTCGTTCATCAGGGCACCGACCTGCTCGTTCTCGAACGACTCGTGCGCCATGACGTGGCACCAGTGGCAGGCCGCGTAGCCCACCGAGATGAGCACCGGAACGTCCCGCCGCTTCGCTTCGGCGAACGCCTCGTCCGACCACTGCCACCAGTCGACCGGGTTGTCGGCGTGCTGGAGCAGGTACGGACTGGTGGCCTCGGCGAGTCGGTTCACCTGACGACCATAGCCAGCCCGGGGGCGGACCGCGCGGGCTCCACCCGGACGGTCAGGACGCGCCGTCGGCGCGGAGCCGGAACACGTTCGACTCCGCCGAGTCGCGCAGCGACCCCAGCACCGCGCCGATCTTGTCCGCCGGCATGGGTTTGAAGAAGTGGTAGCCCTGCGCGGAGGTGCAGCCCAACTCGGCCAGGGCCATTCGCTGCTCGGCGGTCTCCACCCCTTCGGCGACCACCCGCAACCCCAACTCGTGAGCGAGGCCGACGGTTGTCCGGACGATCGCGGCGGCCTCCGGCGAGTCGGCCATCCGGATGACGAAGGAACGGTCCACCTTCAACTCGTCCACCGCGATCCGGGTCAGGAAGGTCAGTGACGAGAAGCCGGTGCCGAAGTCGTCGACAGCGAGTTGCACGCCCATCGACCGGAGCGTCGCCAGCACCTCGTCGATGACCTCCAGCTCGCTCATCACCACCGTCTCGGTGATTTCCAGCACGAGCCGGTGCGGCGGCACCTGGTGGCGGCGCAACGCCTCGGCGATCTCCGCCGGCAACCGGGGATCGAGCAGGCTGCGCGCCGAGAGGTTGACCGAGATCGGCACGTCCAGCCCGTCCCGGGCCCAACCGGCGGCCACACTGAGCGCCTTGTTCAGCACGTAGCGGGTGAAGGCGCCGAGCTGCTCGCTGTTCTCCACCGGCCGGATGAAGTCGGCGGGGTTCAGCCACCCACGCCTGGGGTGCTGCCAACGGATCAGCGCCTCCACCCCGGTGGGCGCACCCGTGGCCAGGTCGACAGCCGGCTGCAACGCCAGCACCAGCTGATCGTCGACCGTCAACGCCTCACGCAGCTCGGCCAGCAGGGCGAGCTGGTCGGTGCTGGCCGCGTCGCGTGCGCCGTCGTACGCGGCGACGTTGCCACCGCCCTCCTTGGCCTGGTACATCGCGATGTCGGCCCGACGCAGCAGCTCGGTCAGGTCCGCGGTGCCCGCGGCGGCCACCACCACCCCGACCGAGACCTCGATGGACATCCGTACGCCGGCCACCTCGGTCGGTGCGGCCAGCCGTTCGGCGATCTCGCGGGCCTGACGCAGCGCGTGGGCCATCGGGGCGGCCCGGTCGCCGAGCACGGGCACCGCCGTGAGCAGCAGGGCGAACTCGTCGCCACCGAGTCGACCGAGCAGGTCACCGGCGCGGACCAGCGCGTTGAGCCGGTTCGCGGTCAGTCGCAGCAGCTGGTCACCCGCCGCGTGACCGAGGGTGTCGTTGACTTCCTTGAACTGGTTGATGTCCAGCAGCAACAGCGCCACCGGGTGGTCGTGGCCGAGCTGTCGCAGCGACTGGTCGCCCTTGCTCAGCATCGCCGCCCGGTTGGCGAGCCCGGTGAGCGGGTCGTGCACCGCCTCGTACGACGAACGGGCGGTCACCAGCCGCAGCTCGTGGTGGGTCGCGGCGTCGTGCAGAGCGGCGGCGAGGGCGTCGCCGAACGCGGCCACCGCGTCACGTTCCCGGGCCGTGGGTGGGGCCGAGCGGGGGAACCGCACCCGCAGCCGACCGACCGGCGTGGCGCCGACCGACAGCGCCCGGCTCAGCTCGTGCTCGTCCGGCTCCGACTGGTCCGGCGGGCTGGTCTCCCGGTCGACCAGCTGACCGCTGGCGTCGCCCCGGTAGCGGTGCCACCGGCCGTCGGCCCGGGCCACGTCGACGTCCACCAGCTCGGCGTTGAACAGGGTCAGCGCCCCGGTGACCGCCGCGCTGGCCACGCCCCGCTCGTCGAGCTGGTTGAGGGCCGCGGTGGCCTCGGCGAAGGCACGCCAGGTGCGCCGCTCCTGATCGGAGCGCAGCCGGTAACGGTAGGTCTGCTGCAACAGCCACAGCAGCGGCGGTAGCAACAGCAACCAGCGCGGGTCGAGTTCCAGAAGGGCGACCACCACGAGGCCGACCGCCACGTTGCCGACGAACATCAGCAGCTTGCCACGCAGTGCGGCGAGCAGCGGCGGCCCGATCGGCAGCCCGTGCCGCAGACCCAGCGTCACGCCGCCCAGCCAGGCGGTCACCAGGAGGTACGTCACCGAACCGGCGATCACGGCCAGCGCCAGGATCGGGGTGGGTGGCGAGAGCAGGGGCCGCCCGAGCGCGGTGGTCACGGAGACGGCCAGTGCGGACGCGGCGGCCAGCGAAGCGGCGATCCGGACGATCTCCAGGGCCGGACGGCGGTCGCTGTGCAGTGACAGCAGCGTCCAGGCCAACCCGGTGCCGAGCAGCGTGGCGGACGGGAGCCAGCCGGCTGGAGTCAGGTAGAGGCAGACGATCAGGGCCGCCTCGCCCCAGGTGATGCTGACCATGCCGGCGGCCGAACGGAATCGCAGCCGGGCGAGCTGGGCGAGGGCCAGGACGGCGACGGCGATGCCGAAACGGGCCGGACCGCCGAGGGGGTCGTCGGCCGGCAGCCGGACCGGGAGGGTCAGCCCGACCGCGGCGGCGGCCAGGGCGGTCAGCGTGACGGCGGCGGTGAGCACGAGCACCCGGCCCGGTGTGCCACGCACCCCGAGCCGATCGAACGGGTCGTCGGCCGGACCGGAGGTCATCGACCTCCCCCGTCAGCCGACCGACCGACGTCGCGGTGGGCGGCCGGTGCTGTGCTGGTCATCGGCGCCCCCTCCCGCACACGGCTCGGAGACTTTTGGTCCCCCCGGCGGAAGGCTAAGCCAAACCGGGTGGTCGCAACAGGGGGCGACCACCCGGTTCGGCGTGATTCACGCGCGGACTACCCGTTCAGGTGCTGCTGGTGCCCGTTGGGAGCGGGCGTGGATGAATCACGCCCCCCGGTCCCGTCTGTCGGATCGACGACTGCCGCATCGGCCCTGCTCGGGTCGGTCGGCCCGGACTGCGTGGGGAAACGCTCCGGCAGACGGCGCAGCCGAGCGTTCATGTTGCGGATCAGCAGAATGGTCGCGGTGGCCAGCAGCAGGATGAGGA
>NZ_JBEYSL010000192.1:0-11429 GCF_040642735.1 Micromonospora sp. NPDC047753
CCGGCGGCGGAGGTCCCCATGCCGGGTCCGGCTTCCACCCAGGACCGGGTGCCCAACCCTGCGGCGGGGTAGGCCAATTCGGCGGAGCGTTGAAGCGATATCCCACAGTTCATCCCCCACAAACTTGCACCAGACCGACGACGCTAGCCCGAGCCACTACGGCCCACACATCGATCACTCGGCCAACAGAGTTCGCCGACAAGAGTCGCTAAGTACCCGACCGAGCAATCGAGGTCAGATATCCGACTCGGCGGGATGCGGTGCACCTGCCACTGACTTTCACCACACACTGTCAGTGCTTGGTTCGAAGTATCTACAGGGAGTAGCGGGCTTCCTGCGGTTGGCGACGCTCTGGCTCGCAAAAGCCCTCGCTTGACGTTGACCTCCATTCGCTGTCAAGAATCGACTCTTTTGCTCATTGGGCGGGCCACTCTGCGATGAAGACCTCGGAACATGTCCTCGGACCGGTATCACTGCCCGGACCGAGCGGCGACGGCCCAGACAACAGTTGGACTGGTGAGCGAATCAGCGCCTTGGGCGCAGTTACCGATCTGACGACCGCTGCGCGGATCATGGGACTGTCTCGTTCGCTCGCGTACCACCTGGCCAGGTCCGACCAGTTCCCCCTGCCTGTGCTCCGGTTTGGCAGCCGCTACCGCGTGCCCGTTGCGGCCATCCTCCACGCCCTGCACCTACCGCCTAACCACCGTGGCGAGCCGCCGGCACCAGCGCCGGAACACGACCCAGTCCCAGTCCGAAAGACAATCCCGGATCACCCCCGACCGAACCCGCAGCCACCTACTGCCCCACGCCCTATCCGTGGGACACCCCGGAATAGGACAGGGTCGGCCTTCAAACGCTGTTCGTGCCGCGACGGCGAGGGCCGCAAACTCGGCAATCGTTGCCCCCTCATCCGCTGCCCGAGCGGAGCGTGGAATCCCACCCACGGCCGGTGGGCCTACCAACTCGAACTGCCCACCCACCCCGGCCAGGCGCGCCGGCAACTACGCCGCAGCACCTTCGACACCCGCGACGCCGCCACCGGCGACCGCGACCACGCCAAAGCCCTGCTCGCCCTCGCTGCTGACGACCCGGCAGTCGCCGCCGAGATCGCCGACATGCTCCTCGCCGTCCCCACCGGCGCACCACTGCCGGACCGCGACACCATCGCCCGACGGGTCCGCGCCGGACTGCCCCCCCACCGTCACGACCACCGTCGGCGAGTACCTGCAGTCGTGGCTGGCATCCCGCCGCAGCCTCAGCAGCGTCCAACCCAACACCCTGCTGGCCTACGAGTCGCACATCCGCGTCCACCTGGTCCCGCACCTCGGCACCATCGCCCTGGTGAAACTACGGGTGGAGCACGTCGAGACCATGTTCGCCGCCATCGCCGAGGGCAGCACCGCCATCGAGATCGCCCGCCAGAGCGACGACCCCACCACCCGCGCCAGCGTCCGCGGCCTGCGCACCACCAAACCGGCCAGCATGCACCGCATCCGCGCCACCCTGCGCAAGGCACTCAACGACGCCATCCGCCGCGGCAACAACCGGCTCATCGACTTCAACCCCGCCGCCCACATCGAACTGCCATCCGGGGTACGCCCCAAGGCCCGGGTATGGACCGCCAAAGCCGTACAACGGTGGCGCGACACCGGTGAACGGCCCAGCCCAGTCATGGTCTGGACCCCACAGCAGGCCGGCGCGTTCCTCGACCACGCCGAAGAGCACGACATCGCCCTCTACCCACTGTTCGCGCTCATCCTGCACCGCGGACTGCGCCGCGGCGAGGCCGTCGGACTCACCGACACCGCCGTCGACCTCGACAACTCGATGATCAGCGTCACCCAACAGATAGCCACCCACGGCTACACGCCCGTGATCAAGAAGGTCAAGTCCGAGTCCGGCAACCGGATCATGGCCATGGCCAGCATCACCCGCGTCGTCCTGCGCGCCCACCACGCCCGCCGCGCCCAGTGGAAACTCGCCGCCGGCCACACCTGGCCCGACACCGGACTGTTCTTCGTCCAACCCGACGGGAAGCCCTGGCACCCCAACGCCGTCACCGACCGCTTCGAAACCCTCGTCCGCGACGCCGACCTACCCCCGATCCGGCTACACGACCTGCGGCACTGCGCCGCCACCTACCTCAAAGCCGCCGGCGCCGACCTCAAAGACATCCAGGAACTCCTCGGCCACTCCTCCGCCGCCATGACCGACGTCTACACCTCGGTCATCGCCGAACTCGACGTCGAACGCGCCAAAGCCGACGCCGCCGCCGAAATCCTTTCCCGCCACCGAGGACGGGCTACCGCGCGGGTATCTGCTATCAGCACTCGTCCCTAGTGAAGGGGACGGTGGGTCTTACGCCCGAAGGCGTAGGCATCGGCAAGCTGCCCGATCCGCGTTTTCGGCCAGTTCGCCCGATGACGGCGTCGCATCGATGGGCGAGCACGGGTACTGCGAGTTGACAAGGTTTCACGTACGGTGGTCCTGCCTTCTGGAGATCAGCCCGATGGCCACTCGTTGGTTGACGTGAGGAACCGAGGCACGGATGAACGACAGACGCGACCCACGCCTGTCGCTAGCAAGCCTTGATTTCCTCGGTGACGAGGGCGCGCTTCAGCGACAGGTCGGGCAGCTACTGCGGGAGAGTGGGCATCTCTCCCGCACGGGTGGTTTCCGTGGATCTGATGCGACCGGATCGGTCTTCGTCGTCATTGACACGCAACGCCGCGTGGAAGCCGTCACGGTTGGCCGCGAGTGGCGCGCCGAGGTTGGCGTGGCTCGGTTCCCGGCCGTGCTCTTCGAGGCATACAGCGCCGCCGTCGGCGCCGCACTGGAACAGGCCGCCTTGACGGAACTTCAGCAGGGGCAGGCACCGCCACGCCAAACCGCGGTGCAGGCGTCTCCCGAGCTTGACGAGGACGTGTGGTCGCGGGCGACCTGGCGCACGCTGCAGGGTCTCGACGCGGAGCTGGATCGGGTGGCGCAGCTACGCGTTTCCCCGGTCGAGCAGGTCATGACCAGCCCCAACGGCTGTCTGACGTTGCAGGTTCGCGCGAACAGCATTGTCGGCATCACCGGCGACACGGGACGGATCGCCCGTGCCGACGCCGGTCAGCTGCAGTTCGAAGCACGGTCCGTCCTTCGCGCCTTCGACCTGGCACGGGCAGATCAACACGACCTTGAGGGGTGGCCAGGTGGATGAGCTGAACGTCATCACCGACGCGTTGCGCACCGAGGGCGGCAAATGGTTGCAGCTGTCCGACAGCGCTACCGCCATCAAGGGCGCCACGGAGGGGCTGAGCTTGGACGCCTCCGCCTTCTACATCGGCGACGTCAACGCCGGCGTCCACTCAGCCGCGTACCGCGACTTCCACACCTTTATGGTCGCGATCCTCGCCGGGGCGGCGACGGAGTTTGAGCAGGTCGGTGAAGCCCTTCGGCGCGTGGCCGTCGCCTACGACCGGGCCGACGAGGTGATCTCGCTGGACCTCAACACGATCTACAAAGCCTAAGCACTGACGTTACGACCCGGAAGGATCCAAGCCGATGCAGCCCGCACCGCCGGACCTGGAATACGGCGAGCCGTTCAACAAGGCCTTCGACCAGATCCACGTCGGCGTGGACCTTGCCGTCGAGGGGTTCAACGACGTCGTCTCTCAGGTCAACGAGTGGGCGTGGCTCATCGGCCCGGCGGCGCTGCTGTGGATCAAGCACAACATCGACGCCGCGCGCCGCGGCCTACGGGAGGTCATGGACCGGGTTGATCACGCTCTGGAACACCAGATGCCGGTGCTGTCGCTCATTTCGATGAGCTTCCGGTGGGTCACCGAGGTGAAGACGCCCGTCTCCCAGCTGTCGTTCGCGATCAGTGAGCCGATCGACCAGAACCTGGTCAAGTGGACCGGCGACGCGGCCCGCGCCTACGCCGATAAGGCTGTCAAGCAGCGGGCGGCGGTTGACGAGTCCGTTCTCAAGGCGGAGTTCATCAGTCAGTGGCTGTTCAAGATCGCTAGGGCCAATGTTGACTACGCGGTCGAGCTAGCGTCGATCGTCACCAATCTGGCGGGTAAGTTCGCCCAGGCCGCCGTCGACGCGACGACTGTCATCAACATTCCCTGGGCCATCGACACATTGGCGAAGGCTGTCGGCGATATCGTCACCGCGGGGCTGGACACTCTCCTGCGGATCGGTGAGCGTTTCGTTGACGCGTTGGGTAACGTCCGGGACATCGCGACGCAGGTCGGTGACTACTCCAAGCTTCCGGGCGGCCGTTGGCCCGAAGCCGTGCGTGGGTAGCGCCTGTCGTCAGGAGTGCGGCACGGCGGTGTAGGTCGCCTTGAGGATCGCCAGCGCTTTCGCGGCGAGTGCCTCTTTAGGCAGGTAGGAATCGCCGCCGACCGCGAGCCAGACCTTCACCACGAGGTTGGCGCCCCGGGCGTGGATCATGTACTCGGTGTACTTGAAGCCAGGGTCCGATCGCTTGACGAACCCCTCGGCCTCCTCGGCGACGTCGGCGACGGGGCCGTCCGCCGTCATGCCTGTCACCTGCTGGGTCGCCGTGTAGAGGCGTCCGGCCTCCTCGGCGCTCGTCAATGAGGAGGCTTCCACTAGCAGGTTCGCCTGGTGGTCGTCCGCGGTGCGCATCTCGAACAGGCACGACGAGCCCTGCCGCGCCAGCGGCGGCTTCGGATCGGTACGAGCGACCTTCACCGATAGGTCCGCCAGGGGCGTCAGGTCCGTGCGCCGGCACAGGTCGAGGTTGGTGGCGTCGTAGGAAGGGCCGACGGTGGGCGCCGGGCTACTGGTGGCGGGAGCACCAGCGATCGGTGAGGTGGTGACGGCACGGGGCGTCGCTGGTCCGCCGTCGTCACACCCTCCGGTAACCGCGAGCGTTACCAGAAGGCCGACAACAAGCGCCCGTTTCCGGGACCGAGCTTTCACGCTGTTGACCATACCGTCAGCGGCGCCAGGCGATCGCCCGTGCTGGTTACCGTTATCGTCGAGGCATGCCCCGCGAGACCATTGAATCTGTCGCTCGCTCCCGCGCCGTCACCGCGGCGGCGGTTCTGCAGCAGCTGGTCGATCTCCGCGCCTACCCCCACCGGCACCTTGCCGTGGCCGCCTATGCCCCCGGCGGGGACAGCATCAGCCAGGCGCTCGCCGCCGCCGACTACCTCAGCCACACGGGGTGGGAACTCATCAATGTGACCGAGGTTGGGGGCGGCAGGACACTGCACGCGATCATGCGACGCAGGTGAGCCAGTAGTTGTCGGGTTTCGTCGGCTTCGTTTCGAGCCGGCCGGAACTGCCGCGGCCAACGCTCCACTGCCCTGTCGCGACCGGGGCAGGCCTACCTACAAACGAGAACGATCACTGGTGGAACTGGCTGAGTTTGGCCATATGCCTTGGCTGATGTGGCCCCTATGATGTTGAGAGACGTCGGTAGTGTCTCCCGCTTCTGCGTCTCGGCACGTGGGTGCGCCGTGCCAGTTGGCGGAGCATGAAGACTCGCGACGCACACGTTTCCGTATGCATTGTTTCAATGACCAGTCCGGCCCGTTGCATTGGAAGATTCACGGATGACTACTAGACCACGTGTAATTCTTGTGACCGCACGGCCTGGGCCTGGCGTTGATGAGGACATTGATATGCCGATCCTGGCCGACGCTGTCACCTCGGTCGGCTGCGAGGTTGCGGTCAGGCCGTGGGATGATCCAACCGCTGCGTGGGGCGAAGTCGATCTCGCGGTAGTGCGTTCCCCGTGGGACTACCCGGTGCGGATGCCGGAGTTTCGGGCATGGATCGACTGGTGTGCGAAGACGGGCGTCAAGCTGGCGAACTCGCCGGATGTCCTGCGGTGGAACATCGACAAGCGTTATCTGAAGGATCTCGCGGACGCCGGTGTTCCGACGGTGCCTACGACATACATCGACCCCGGTGCCGAGATCCGGCTTCCGATCGAGGGCGAGTTCGTGGTGAAGCCTGCGGTGGGAGCCGGTTCTCGACTGGCAGGGCGGTATGGCGCGGCGGATCAGGCCGACGCCGCGCGGCATGTGGCGAGGCTTCAGGCCGAAGGACTCACGGTGATGGTTCAGCCGTACCGGGACGCGGTCGATACCGCTGGCGAACGTGCGTTGGTCTTCTTCGGCGGCCGATTCATGCATGCGATCCGGAAGCGCGGCGTGTTGGCGCTTGGCGCGGACATTGATGGGCCTAGGGAGGCTCATCCCGGGCTGGTGTCCTGGCAGCCGTCCGCGGAGGAGCTGGCGTTGGGGCGGCAGGCTCTCGCTGCGGTGCCTTTCGACGGCGATCTTGTATACGGGCGCGTCGATTTGATCGTGGAACCTGATCGGGGTCCAGTCCTGATGGAGCTTGAGTTGATCGAGCCGAACTTGTTCCTGCGCCCGAATCCAGGCGCGGCGATGGCCTTGGCACGCGTGATCGCGGAGCGGGCGACAGGTAACCAGCACCGCTGACGTGGGTATCGACCCGGGCCTCGTCTCTGACGATCGATAGCGGCGGAATTCGGGAAGGTGTGATGACCGCACCGCCGGTACTATCGATGGTATTGGCTGATGTGGGGGTTGCTTCGTGCCGCGTCGGGACTTGCGTGCGCTGTTCAGGACGAACGTCGAGGGTCTCGATGCCGTCTACGTCTTCGCCAACCGTGAGGATGAGCGGATCGCCTTTGATAGCGCCTTCGCGGCACACCAGGCAGGGCTCGACGATCCGGTCGCCCAAGTTGGGGATATGACATCGCCTCGGTCGAATGTCCTGACTTTCTACGGTGTGGGAGGCATCGGCAAGACGAGTCTTTCGCGCCAGTTGCAGGCACGCGTGGAATCACCTGATGAGAGTTTGCCGGAGGGCTGGCCTGCGATATCTGAGGCGCCGAAGGTGTTGACGGCGCGGTTAGATCTGTCACGCGAGGCCGGACACGACTTCGAGAGCATGATACTGCTTCTGCGGGCCGCGCTGGCGCCACTCGGGCGACCGATGACGGCCTTTGACCTGGCATTCGCCCGGTACTGGGAACGCAATCACAGTGAGCCGCTAGCCGACTACATGAGCCGCCACGGGTTTTTCAGTCGACTCCCGGGGGCTTCGGCGGTGCCCCAGCATCTGAGCGAGGCGGTGACCGAGGTGATCGGTTTGGCCGGGATGGGGGTTCCGGGCCTTCCGTTGCTGGTGCAGACCGGGCCCGGGCTCGTGGCCGCCTTGCGAGACCGATCGCGTCGACGCCACGCGCTTAAGGACTGCCGGCGGCTCCCGGACCTACTTGAGGCAGACGCGTCGCTGGATTCCCTGAGCTTCTATCCACATCTGCTCGCCTGGGACCTGGCGAGTTGGCAGCGTCGGGAGCCGATTGGCCTGGTCGTGTTCATCGACACATTTGAGCAGGTGGGCAGTCGCAGCGATCGCGATCTTGAGCGTCTGATCCAGCGCATGGTCTGGCTGATGCCCAATGCGATGTTCGTCGTGACTGGCCGCAACCGGCTCGACTGGGATGATCCGGGGCTCGCGGACCGGCTCGACTGGACCGGCTCGGTGAGCTGGCCCGGTCTCGCGGCAGGCACGTCGAGTGAGCCTCGCCAGCACCTAGTCGGTTTCCTTTCGCCGCGGGACTGCGATCGGTATCTGCGCACCCGACTGATCCGGGACGGTCAGCCAGCGATCCCTGCCGACATCCGTCAGCGGATCGTCGCGAACTCCCGTGGCCTTCCGCTCTATCTTGACCTGTCGGTCATGCGCTTCCTGCATCTGCTGCCCCGGCCAGAGGCGATGACACCGGACGACTTCAGCGAGCCGTTCCCCGGCATTGTGGCTCGGGTCTTCCGTGACCTGGATCAGGCCGAGCGGAGCATTCTCCGCGCGGTAACCCTGCTGGACGCATTCGACGTCGATCTCGCGTTGGTCACGGCCGGCGTCACCTCCCGGGCGGCAGCACAGCAGTTGGTGCAACGTCCGCTGGTGCTGCATGCCGGAGACGGCAGGTGGCCGTATTACCTGCATGACCTGGTCCGGGAACAAGTCAGGGTGGCCGACGTCGGCTTGGACGACTCCTGGACTCCACAGGACTGGAGCGACGCGGCCGCCCGCGCCCTCATCGCGCTAGGTCGAATAGCGGTTGGCAGCAGGCTACTGCGGGACCGGCGGACGCTGATTAGCGTTCTCAACCAGGGATTCCGCCTGGCGCATGAGTATCGCCTGCAGCTGGACTGGCTCGTGGACGCCGCCTACTGGTACGTCGAGGACAGTGTGTGGGAGCCGACGCTCCGGCCCCGGGTCTCGGCGGATACCGAGCCAGACAGGGAGCTTCAGCTCACCACGCCCGCGCAAACACTCGCCGTGGCGCTGGAGACGATCGCCAAGCGGCAGAGAGTGCATCGCGGAGAGACGCTGCGGCTTCTGGAACGGTGCGCCGCGGCTGACGGGCTCGGTGATCAGGCGCGGGATCTCATCGCCTACTTCCACGCCGAGTGCCAGCGTGACCTGGGGCATCCGGCGGAGTCGGAGCGGGAGATGCTGGGGCTGATTGGCCCGAACCGTCGGATGGCTGACGCTGCGCTGCGCGGGCTTAGCCACCTTCAGCGCCGCACGGGGCGCTTCGCGGCACTGGCGTCGCAGTTGCAGGGCCGGCCACTGGTCGGGGTGTGGCATCGGGCGACCGGCGAGCTGCATTGGACCCAGGGTCGGCTCGACGACGCATGCCGAGAATACGACGCGGGCATTGCGTGGGCGTCCGAGGAACGCCTCCCCGGGGAGATCGCTCTGACGTCGGCGTGCCGGGCGTGGGCCGCTTCCCTCATGTCGGCCGAGGCAGGGCGGAGTGCTATCGACGCGGCGCGTGAGGCACTCAGGTCGGTCACGATCGCCTGGGCCGAGCTGTTGGTCGCGTGCGCGGAGGCCGCGTGTAGGGCTGGTGAGGTGGACGCCGAGCAGTTATGCGACCAGTTGGTGTCCGATGCCCGGCAGCGTGGGCTGACGTCCCCAGAGGCGTACGCGCAGTTCGCGCGCGCGTTTCACTTCGCGGTACTGGCCGACGTCGACGGACTGCTGCGGGCGCGAGCGCTGATCAGGTCGTTGGTCCATGGTCATCAATTCGCCTACCTATGCGAGATCGTCGATTTTTGGTTAGGTACCAGCGCGCCGGACGATGGGCTACCGGCCGCACAGTGGGTGGACGAGCGGGACGTGACGGCCGGCCGGTGGCTTGAGACGGTGCAGTCGCGTCGGCGCGACCGTCAGGCGTTACGAAGCGTCGATGGGATATGAGTGGCTCGCTACACGGTTCTGACTGAGCGGCAGATCGCCGACGTGCTGCGGCAGTACGGATGGCAGGACGCGAATGTCGAGGTTCTTGCCGGCGGTGCGGCGAACAGTAGCTACACGGTGCGTACCAGCACCAGCCACTACGTGGTGACAATCCTGGACAACCATGACCAGGTCACAGCGCACCGGCTGGCGGCCCTGCTACGCCATCTAGCTAGGTTCGAGTTGCCGACCAGTCGGCTGGTCCGGACGCTCGACGGTGCGGATCTCGGCGTCTTCGGCGACCTGTCGGTGCTGGCGAAGGAATACATCCCGGGAAGCAGCGCCGTTCCGCTTCCAGACTCCGGCTACGTCGCGGCCGGGAAGCTTCTCGCCAGCGCGCACCGAGTCCCGGCCCCCGATTGGCTGGCGGGCCAAGATCGACGGCTGCCTACGGAAGCGAGGAGCCGACTCAGGGAGTTCCATGATCGCGCGTTCGCCGCCTGGGTGGCGAAGCAGCTCACCGAGACCGAAACGCAGCTGGGGTTTGAGGGGCCGCGTGGCCTCGTTCACGGTGACTTCTTCGCCGACAACCTCGTCACCGGCCCCGATGGCATGCTTCACGTGATCGATTGGGAGACTGCGGCTGTCGATTTGTTTTGTATCGACATAGGCATGGCATTGGTAGGGCTCTGCGGGCACCAGGGGAGGTTCCTGCCGCAGCGGATGGCGGCGTTCCTCAACGGGTATGCCGCGACTCGTCGGCTAGACCCAACCGAGTTGAAGGCCCTGCCAGCTGCCACCATCTACGCCGCCACGATGATCGCATATTTTCGCTACGTACGTCACCACCTCAGTCGACCGGACCCGATCAAGCAGTATCAATATCGCGAGATGGTCGACCTCGTGAGCAGCATCAAGGCCACATTCATGCCTCCGCGAGGCCTACTCAACAACTAGAGCATGCACTAAGATCGATATATGGGCCTGGGGCGAGCTGGTCATGATCATTCATTGTGGTTGAATCTAAGCACCCACGACCGTCTCCGCCGAGACGGGTTTCTCCTGGTACCCGGAACCGCGTGGCGGATGACCGAGCCGACTTCGGCGGCGTTCTCGGAGCTAGGTGACGCTTTCCACGCCCTGCCCTTAGACGAATATCTACCCGACGGTGGGCGTTACCGGTTCCGGCGGCACGCGATATTCGACGTGTCATCTTCGGGCAAAATCCGCGAGATGCCCGAACGTCCGTACCGTCAACCTGCGGAACTCAACGCGTTCGCCGGCGGGATACCCCGCGTCTTCGCCCCACTCGGCCCAGCGCTCGCCCGCAACGCCTACCTCCGCGCTCTCCTACGAGTCAACATGGACCAGGTAACCGCGGTGATACCCACAGCGCCGGAACGTTGGCAGGTCGACGTCCATCTGGTGCGTATAGTCAGCGACGGAGGCAGGCTCGGCATGCCTTCACCGGAGGGCCCCCACCGCGATGGATTCAAATTCATTTCCATTCATCTTATCGGCGTCACCGGTGTCGACAGCGGCGGACTCACCGAGGTTTTCGATGACCGCGGCACTCTAGTGCTACGGACTCGCCTATTCCAACCCGGCGACACGATCTACCTGGATGACGAGCGATTCCGTCACGATGCCTCGCCCATTGAGGCAGCCGGACGCGGGTGGCGGGACGTCATCCTCTGCAGCTATCAGCCCGTCAAATAGCACATCGAATCGCGACACCGACCGTCGCCGTACAGAATCTCACCGAACGCTCGGTGGAACACCGCCTCGCCGTCGAGCTGCGGCAGGAGACGGCCGGTTGCGGGAGGACGTCGAGTTTGTGAAGCGGGCGACTGGCTTCCTTCGCGAAGGAGACCCGGTGAACGTGTACCCGTTCATCGAGGCGGAGAAGGCTGGCAAACACAGCGTAGGCGTGCGTGCGACCTGATGAAGGCTTCCCGGTCCGCCTCCCACCAGCCAGCCACCGGTCAGCAATCGCAGCGGGACCTGGCCGACCAGATCCTCACCGCGAACGTCCTCGAGGTGCACCGGATGTTGATGGGCACCTACGGAGCCCTCGCAGCTGCACGCCGGACTGGCTGACACTGTGCTGCGGCACCGCCGTGAACGCATCAACCGGCTGACGGTCGGCGCCGGTGCTCGCGACACGA
>NZ_JBEYSL010000193.1:0-11422 GCF_040642735.1 Micromonospora sp. NPDC047753
AGCGCCCTGCGGATCAACCTCAGCAAGTTCTTCACCTGGACCGGCGCGCTGCTGATCCTGGTCGCCGCCGGCATCCTCAAGTACGGCGTGCACGACTTCCAGGAGGCCGGTGTCCTGCCCGGCCTGAACGACCTGGCCTTCGACATCACCAGCGTGCTTGACCCGAGCACCTGGTACGCGGCCCTGCTCGCCGGCATGTTCAACGTGACCCCCGCGCCCACAGTGCTGGAGACGATCGCCTGGGTCGCGTACGCCGTGCCGGTGCTCCTGCTCTTCCTGCGACCGGCCCGGCGTAAGCCGGCACCCACCGCGACCACCACCACCGTCACCGAGCGCGGGGCTGACACCGGCGCTGAGGCCGAGGCGGCGTCCGCGCCGCAGCGTGCCTGACCCACGAGGAGAGACAGCTCAGATGCGTACCACCCAGTTTTTCGCGCTGGCCGCCGCCGGCGTGCTGGCCACGGCCGGTCTGGCCGCCTGCTCCGACTCAGACAAGGGTGACTCGGCCGGGTCCGGCGGACCGATCGTGGTCAAGGCCAGCGACACCGCCTGTGAGGTCGGCTCGACCGACCTGGGCGCCGGCACCGCCACCTTCAAGATCACCAATTCGGGCGCGAAGGTGACCGAGTTCTACGTGTACGCCGACGGCGACCGGGTGATGGGCGAGGTGGAGAACATCGCCCCTGGGCTGAGCCGCGAGCTGCACGTGGAGTTGCCGGCCGGCACGTACCAGACGGCCTGCAAGCCGGGGATGAGCGGCAAGGGCATCCGGGGCGCGCTCAAGGTCAGCGGGTCGGCGCAGCCGCTCACCGCCGACGCCGCGCTGGGTGACGCCACTGACAACTACCAGCGGTACGTGAAGAGCCAGACCAGCGCGCTGTTGGACAAGACCGAGGAGTTCGTCGGCGCGGTCAAGGCCGGCGATGTGGCGAAGTCCAAGGCGCTCTACCCGGTCGCCCGCACCTACTGGGAGCGGATCGAGCCGGTCGCTGAGATCTTCGGTGACCTCGACCCCAAGATCGATGGCCGCGAGGAGGTTCTCGAGGAGGGGATGGAGTTCACCGGCTTCCACCGGATCGAGAAGGACCTCTGGCAGTCCGGCGACATCTCCAAGGACGGCCCGATCGCCGACCGCCTGCTGGTGGATGTCAAGGAGATCGTGGCCAAGGCGAACGCCGAGAAGCTCTCCCCGCTCCAGCTCGCCAACGGTGCCAAGGAACTGCTCGACGAGGTGGCCAGCGGCAAGATCACCGGCGAGGAGGACCGCTACTCGCACACCGACCTGTGGGACTTCGCCGCCAACCTCGAAGGTTCCAAGGCCGCTGTGTCCGCCCTGCGGCCCGCGTTGCAGCAGCGCTCGCCGGAGCTGGTCACCCAGCTGGACGCCGAGTTCACGAACGTCGAGGGCCTGCTCGGCAAGCACCGCGACGGCGACGGGTGGAAGCTGCACACCGCGCTGAGCAAGGCCGAGCTCAAGGAGCTCTCCGACGGGATCAACGCGCTCGCCGAGCCGATCAGCAAGGTCGCCGCGGCCGTCGCGAAGTGACCACCTGGCAGAGAGAGTCGAGTCGATGAGCGGAAGCAGGTTCACCCGGCGCCGGGCGATCACCCTGGCCGGCGCCGGGGTGGCGGGGGTCGCCGGAGTGGCGGCCGGCGCGGGGGCGCTGCTGAACGGCTCCCATGGCCCGGCCGCGGCGAGCGACCACCCGGCCGGGGCGGTGCCGTTCCACGGAGAGCACCAGGCCGGCATCGTCACCCCGGCGCAGGACCGGCTGCACTTCGTGGCCTTCGACGTGATCACCAAGGACCGGACCCGACTCGTCGAGCTGCTGGAGGAGTGGACGGCCGCCGCCGCCCGGATGACGGCGGGGCGCGACGCCGGGGTGCTGGGTGCGGTCGGCGGGATGCCGGAGGCCCCACCGGACGACACCGGCGAGGCGCTCGGCCTGCCTCCCTCGCAGCTCACCCTCACCATCGGTTTCGGGCCCACGCTGTTCCGCGACGCCGACGGACGGGACCGCTTCGGCCTCGCCGAGCGTCGCCCTGCCGCCCTCGCCGAGCTGCCGAAGTTTCCCGGCGACGCGTTGCAGCCGCAGCTCTCCGGCGGCGACCTCTGCGTCCAGGCCTGCTCCAACGACCCGCAGGTGGCGGTGCACGCGATCCGTAACCTGGCCCGGCTGGGCATGGGCGTGGTGAGCGTCCGCTGGTCGCAGCTCGGCTTCGGCCGCACCTCGTCGACCACGCGGGAGCAGGCGACCGCGCGCAACCTCTTCGGGTTCAAGGACGGCACGGCCAACCTCAAGGCCGAGGACACCGACCTGCTGCGCGACCAGTTGTGGGTGCAGCCGGGCGACGGGCCGGACTGGATGGCCGGCGGCTCGTACCTGGTGACCCGCAAGATCCGAATGCTGGTGGAGACCTGGGACCGGACCTCCCTCGCCGAGCAGGAGGAGATCGTCGGCCGGGCCAAGGGCAGCGGCGCGCCGCTGGGTCGCGGCGACGAGTTCGACGAGCCCGACTTCGCCGCCCGTGGCGCGGACGGGAATCCGGTGATCGCCGAGCACGCCCATGTCACGCTGGCCCACCCGAGCCGGAACGGCGGGGCCCAACTGCTTCGCCGGGGTTACAACTTCGTCGACGGCTCGGACGGCCTCGGCCGGCTCGACGCGGGCCTCTTCTTCATCGCCTACCAGCGTGATCCACGCCGTCAGTTCGTGCCGATCCAGACGCAGCTGGCCCGGCACGACGTGATGAACGAGTACCTGCGACACGTCTCCAGCGGGGTGTTCGCCTGCCCACCCGGGGTACGCGACGGCGGGGAACACTGGGGGAGTGGGCTGTTCGGCTGACCGTCGTCCGGATGGCGACAGCCGGATCGGTCCGGCTTGCGGTGGCGCCGGGCGCCGCCAAAGGGGGATCATGGTGGCAGCCTGGCCCGCGGCCATCCGTGCGCCCAGGCACCGCAGCACGTGGCGCCGCCGCCGCGGACCGCGGGCACCCGGTTTGACGGCGGCGCTGAGCGTTACCGGCGGACGCCGGTCCCACCGAACTGAATGAGGATGCAATATTAATCCCATGAGAGCCCGCGTACTGGTGGTCGACGATGACCCCGCGCTCGCCGAGATGCTCGGCATCGTGCTGCGCAGTGAGGGTTTCCTGCCCTCTTTTGTGGCGGACGGCGAGCGGGCGTTGGCCGCTTTTCGCGACAGTCGTCCCGACATAGTGCTGCTTGACCTGATGCTTCCCGGCATGAGCGGGATCGACGTGGCCAGGTCGATTCGGGCGGAGTCCGGCGTGCCCATCGTCATGCTGACCGCCAAGAGCGACACCGTCGACGTCGTGCTCGGCCTGGAATCCGGCGCCGACGACTACGTGGTCAAGCCGTTCAAGCCCAAGGAGCTGGTGGCCCGGATGCGGGCCCGACTGCGCCGAGGCGAGGACGTGGCCCCGGAGATGCTCACCATCGGGCCGCCGGACAACCAGATCACCATCGACGTGCCCGCGCACACGGTGAGTCGCAACGACGAGGAGGTGAAGCTGACGCCGCTGGAGTTCGACCTGCTGGTCGCGCTCGCCCGCAAGCCACGTCAGGTCTTCACCCGCGAGGTGCTGCTCGAACAGGTCTGGGGCTACCGGCACGCGGCCGACACCCGTCTGGTCAACGTGCACGTCCAGCGGTTGCGGGCCAAGATCGAACCAGACCCGGAGCGACCGGAAATCATCCTCACCGTGCGGGGCGTGGGCTACAAGGCGGGGACCGGATAGCCTGGTCGCACTGTGTCGACCTCGCCGCCCCCACCCTCCCCGAGTACGGCTGCCCGCCGGCCCAGCGCCGGCGGGGAGCTCTGGCGTGCGGTGAGTGGTCGGGTCGCTCGTGCGGTGGGTCGGGCACACCAGACCTGGCGTCGCTCGCTCCAGGTTCGGGTCGTGACCATCACGCTGGTCGCGTCCAGCCTCCTGGTCGGCGGGTTCGCGTTCCTGATCGCTGACAAGATCACCACCATCCTGCTCGACAGCGCGCGCAGCGACGTCCGGCAGCGGGTGACAACCGGCGCCAGCTACGCGGCGAAGCAGGTCTCCTTCTACGGGCAGCCGCAGGAGGCGCAGCTCCAGGAGACCATCGACGGCACTGTCAACTACCTGGCCGGCGGCGACCCTCAGCAGACCAGCGGGGTGGTGGTGGCCATCACCGCCGACGACTATCCCAACGACATCCAGACGCGCACCTCCCCGTCGGCGAACGTGCAGTCGCTGATCAGCCCCGAGCTGCGAGCCGCGATCGCCGACGGCAAGGTGGCCAGTCAGATCCGCACCGGGCGACTCACCGGCGAGAGCACCAAATACCTTGTCTACGGCTCGCCGGTGCCCACCCGCTTCGGCCAGATCGAGCTCTACTACCTGGTCCCGCTGGGCCGGCAGGACGTCACCGCCGCCGACGCCCGCGCCACTGTGGTGGCCACCGGGGTCGCGCTGGTGATCCTGCTCGGGTTGCTCGCGGCGCTTGTCACCCGGCTGGTGGTCAACCCGGTCCGGGTCGCCGCACGTACCGCCCAGCGGCTCTCCGCGGGCCTGCTCGACCAGCGGATGGTGGTCAACGGCGAGGACGACCTGGCCCTGCTCGCCGCGTCGTTCAACCAGATGGCCACCAACCTGCAACGGCAGATCCTGCGCCTGGAAGAGATGTCCCGGTTGCAGCGCCGCTTCACCTCGGACGTCTCCCACGAGCTGCGTACCCCGCTGACCACGGTGCGGATGGCCGCCGACCTGATCTTCGCTGAGCGCGACGAGTTCGACCCGGCCGTCGCCCGCAGCGCCGAGCTGCTCCAGGCCGAGTTGGACCGCTTCGAGGAGCTGCTGACCGACCTGCTGGAGATCAGTCGGTTCGACGCGGGCTTCGCCATGCTGGATTCCGAGCCGACCGACCTGGTGCCGGTGGTGCACCGGGTGGTCGACCGGCTGGCGGGCCTGGCCGAGCGGGTGGGCGTACCGATCGAACTCGACCTGCCGGGCGCGCCGGTCATCGCCGAGGTCGACCCGCGCCGGGTCGAGCGGGTGTTGCGCAACCTGGTCGGCAACGCCGTCGAGCACGGTGAGGCCCGCCCGGTGCTGATCACCCTCGGCATCGACGAGACCGCCGTGGCGATCACGGTCCGCGACCACGGTGTGGGGCTGAAGGTTGGCGAGGAGAAGCTGGTGTTCAACCGGTTCTGGCGGGCGGACCCGTCGCGGGCCCGGCAGACCGGGGGCACCGGGCTGGGCCTGTCGATCAGCCTGGAGGACGCACGGCTGCACGGCGGCTGGCTGGAGGCGTGGGGTGCTCCCGGGCAGGGCGCGCAGTTCCGACTCACCCTGCCGGCCCGTGCTGGTGATCGGCTGACCACCTCACCGCTGCGGCTGGTGCCGGCCGACGCCGCCCTACCGTTCGGCGGCCCCCGCGACGGTGGGCCACTGGCCATCGGTCCCGGCACCGGCGCGGCACTGGCGATCGGTCCGGCTCCGGCTGGCGACGGGCAGCGGACGGAGGTGCGCTCGTGAGACGGCCGACTCTGTTCGGAACCCTCGGCGTGATGGTGCTGCTGGGCGCCGGCTGTGGCATTCCGGCGGCATCCGACGTGCGGGTGGACGGCAAGGGCAGCGCCGCGACCGAGGCCGGTGTGATCAGTCGGGGCAGTGAGCCACCGACGCGCACCGCCAGCGGCAGCGTCAACGAGACGTTCGTCCGCAACTTCCTGTCCGCCGCCGCCGGCGAGCCGGATCGGGCGTACGAGCGGGTCAAGGCGTTCATCGCCCCGGAGGACAAGACTCGCCTACAGGACAAAAAGGGCAGCGAGGTCGCGCTGAACGTGGTCCGGCTGCGCGAGGCGGTCTACACCCTCAACAGCGACTCGACCACGACCGTCAAGATCGCCGTGCAGCAGATCGGGGTGCTGCGCACCAACGGCATCCTGGCCCCACCGGTGGCGACCGAGACCGAGTACGAGTTCGGCCTGCGCAGCGCGTCCTTCAACGGCGGCGTCAACGATGACCGGGCCGGCCTCTACGTCATCAACCCGCCCAACGTGCTGCTGCTCAGCGACACCGCCCTTCGGGAGTATTACCAGGACGAGACGATCTACTTCTGGAGTTCGGACCGCAGCCGCCTGGTGCCCGACCAGCGCTACCGACCGCAGGCGGTGCCGGTCGAGCGGCAGGTCAACGAGGTGGTGAAGTGGCTGGTCGGTGGCCCCTCCGACTGGTTGCGCCCGGGAGTCGTCGGGCTGCCGGACCGCACCGAGCTGATCAACAACGCCACCGGCGGCAACGGTCGGTGGGAGGTCAACCTGGACATGTCCGGCGACGACCAGAGCGGGATCGACCAGTTGATCACGCAGATCGCCTGGTCGCTGGGCGACCTCACCGGTCAGCTGGAGTTGAAGATCCGCAACAACGCGCAGCCCGTGGTGGACCTGGGCGAGCGACGAGACGCCCGGGTGCTCTACCCGTATGCCGCCAGCCCGCAGCGGTTCGGCGTGTACGACGGCGCGATCCACCCACTCGACTTCGACGGCGAGCCCAGCGGCACGGTGCCGTTGACACCCGAGGCCAACCGTAACGTCGTCTCCGCCAGCCTCGGGCTGGCCAAGGACCGCCGGATCCTCGCCGCGATGGTGGTCGCCAGCAGCGGCAAGAACCGGTACCGACTCGCCGTGGGCACGGGTGCCGACCCGGTCTCCGTGGTCAGCCGCAGCGGCGCCGAATACTCCTCGATCGGCCGACCGGTCTGGCTGCGTACGGTCGACAACCGCCCCAGCCGCGGCCTCGTCGTGGCCGACGGGCAGCTCTACCGGTTCGACGAGGCGGCCCGGATGTATCCGGTGCCGCTCAACCTGCCCTCCGCCGCGGTCACCGCGGTGGCCGCCGGGTTGGACGGCCAGCGGGTGGCGCTGATCGTCGGCGGCCGTCTCTACGTCGCAGCGGTCAACCTCGACGGCGGCGGGGCCTCCATCGGCCCGCCCCGAGAGCTGGTCACCTCGCTGACCAACCCGACGGCTGTCGACTGGGGCAGGGAGGACCAGTTGGTGGTGGCGGGGTCGGTCGGCCAGCCGGCGATCTACGAGATCAGTGTCGACGGCGCCCTGGAGACACCGCTGCGGACCGACCTCGGCGCCAAGGTCACCCACCTGACCGCGTACCCGACCAACCGCAGTGTGCGGACGCCCGGCGGGGCGTACATGTACGAGGCGAACGGGGTGGCCTACCGCAGCAGCCCATTCGAACGGATCGAGCCCGGCCGGGTACGCGACATCGCCCCGGTGCCGACCGGTGTCCGGCCGAGCAACCCGTCCGCGCCGTTCTTCCTCTACTGACACGGTGAGCGGGCTCTGGGCGGACCTCGCCGACCTGGTGCTGCCCGCCGACTGCGCCGGTTGTCGGGAGCGCCGACCCGGCCTGCGGCACGGGGTCTGCCCAGCCTGTGTCGTGGCGCTGGGTGCATTGCGGCCACGGGCGGTCCGCCCCACCCCCGCCCCGCCGGGCCTGCCGTCCTGCGTCGCCCTCGGCCCGTACGCGGGTCCGCTGCGCGAGTCCCTGCTGGCGTACAAGGAACACGGCCGACACGGGCTTGCTCGCCCGCTCGGCGCGCTGCTCGCCGAGGTCGTCGCGGCGGCTGTCGGTGGGGCCCGTCCGCTGGCGTTGGTTCCGGTCCCGGACACCGCGGCGGCGGCCCGGTCCCGCTACGGAGACCACCTCGACCGGCTGGCCCGGCACTGCGCGGCCCGGCTCAACCGGAGCGGTTGGGCGGTGCGGGTGCACCGTCCGCTGCGGGCGTCACCCCGGCCCGACTCGGTCACCCTGGACAGCGCCGCGCGCGCGGCGGCGGCCGAGGCGGCCTTCCAGCCCCGCCCGACAGGGCCGCTCCAGGGTCGTGCCGGGGGCCCGGCGCCGGTCGTGGTGCTGCTCGACGACATCGTCACCACCGGCGTGACCCTCGCCGCCGCGAGCCGGGTGCTGACCGCGACAGGATGGGCACCGGGTGTTGCGGCGGTGCTCGCGGCGACCGAGAAAAGGCGCCAGTCGTAACCCTTAGTGTTTCCGTTTCACCCGTTGGTGTACGAGCTGCGAAAAATCCTGGGTCGTCTCGGCAACATGGGGTGACTGCCGGGCAAACAAGAGTTAGCGTTTCGCTGTCGGGGGTAGGAGGTCGTTCCCACCACCCTCGGCGGTGAGAGGAGGCGTAGCCGTACCAACCGGTCGACGCCAGCGGGTCTCCCCACGGCGCGCGGCCGGGTAACCGGATCGAAGACCGTCCGAAAAAGGGAGGTCACGTGGACATCGTGGTCAAGGGCCGAAACGTCGAAGTGCCGGACCATTACCGGGTACACGTAGCCGAGAAACTCGCGAAGATCGAACGCTACGACCACAAACTTATTCGCGTTGATGTCGAGCTGTTTCACGAGCGCAATCCGCGCCAGGCCGACCACTGCCAGCGGGTGGAGATCACCTGCGTTTCCCGGGGCCCGGTCATGCGGGCCGAAGCCTGCACGAACGACTTCTACAGCGCGCTCGACGCGGCCATCGCGAAGCTCGACACCCGGCTGCGCCGCGCGGCCGACCGTCGCCGCGTACACCGGGGCCGGCACGCGCCGATCTCCGTCGCCGAGGCCACCGCTGGCCTGCCGGTCGCGGACCTGGTGCCCAACGCGCTGAGCGCGCCGAGCGATGGCGCCCGCGCCGGCACGGCTGTCGCGGAGCGGGTCGAAGAGGAGCACGACGACCAGCCGTGGCACATCGCCCGGGAGAAGGTCCACCCGGCGGAGCCGATGACCATCGACGACGCGTTGTTCGAGATGGAACTGGTCGGCCACGACTTCTACCTTTTCCAGGACAAGGAGTCCGGCCGCCCCAGCGTCGTCTACCGGCGCCACGCGTACGACTACGGCATCATCTCCCTCGACACCTGACCGGCAGCTCGTGGGGTTGCGGTGGGTGCCCCACCACAACCCCACGACACCGGTCAGCGGGGGTCGGCGGGCAGCAACGCGAAGGTCAGGTCGTCCAGGCGGGCGCCGGCCAGTCCGGGCAGTCGGCCGCGCTGAACTGCCTCGCGACGAAAACCGACCCGCTCCAGCACCCGGTGCGACGCGGTGTTGTCCGGCACCGTTCCGGCCGACAGCCGGGCGATACCGACCGAGCCGAACGCCCAGCCCGCGAGCAACCGGACTGCCCTCGTCGCGTACCCCCGGCCGCGCCAGTCCGGCAGCAACGCGTAGCCGACCGACGCCTCGCCGGCGGCCACGTCGGTGTACGACAAGCCGCAACTGCCCACGGGCTCGCCGCTGGTCACGTCCGTGATCATCAGCCTGGCGATCTCGCCGGTCAGCCAGCCGCTCTGCGCGAGACGACAACGCCGCTCCATCGCCTCGCGGGTCGGCGGCACCGGCGGCGCCTGGTTCGCCACCACCTCGGGTCGGCTGTGCAACCGGTACATCAGCGCCGCGTCGTCCGGCGCGAGAGGGCGCAGCGCCACCACCTGGTCGGTGAGCGCCCCGCCGGGCAGGTCGGGCAGCAGCCGGGCGGTCGGGCCGGGCGGATCACCGGTGACGCGTACCCAGGCCAGCAGATCGCGCCGGCCCGCGTCGCGGGAGGCACCGGCCGACCGGCGCAGACCCTCGTAGCGGAATCCGGCGGCCAGCGCGACCCGTTGGCTCGGACCGTTCTCCGGTTCGGTGAGCAGTTCCAGCCGGGCCGCCCCGGCAGCGAACGCGTGCTCGCTCAGCACGCGGGTCGCCGCGGTGGCCAGCCCGCGACCGCGGGCCGCCGGCCGCATCCAGTAGCCGATCTCCAGCTGACCCCTGGCGGGCACCGGGTTGTTCAGCCCCACCGCGCCGAGCAGCCGATCGGTCGCGGGGTCCGCGACGGCGTACGCAGTGCCGCCGCCGGTCCAGGCCGCCGGGGCGCCGACGTCGATCCACCAGCGGGCGTCGGCCTCGGTGTACGACGTCGGGAGGTTCGACACGAACCGTTGGGTCAGCGGGTCCGCGCAGCCGTCGACGACGTCGGCGTTGTCCTCCGGGCGAAAGGGACGCAGCCGCACCCCGTGCGCCTCGACCACCGGCCGCAATCTCATCCCAGATCCTTCGCGAGAAGTGCCCCGACCCACACGTCCACCCGCTCGCCCCGGTGCTGCACGCCACCCCGGGCGGTCCCCTCCATCAGGAAGCCCGCCTTCTCCGCCGCTCGCCGGGAGGCGGTGTTGCCCACGTTCGCCTTCCACTCGATCCGCGCCAGGCCCAACGTGCTGAAGCCCCAGGCGCTGAGCGCGACCAGCGCGGCGGGCAGGTAGCCCCGGCCCCGGGCTGCCGGCGCGGTCATGAAGCCGGTGTCGGCCACCAGCGGGTCGGTGGGGGAGAGCCGCAGGTCGAGCGTGCCCACGTACCGGTCGTCGGCGTCGGCGATCATGAAACAGGCGGCGTCCCCCCGAGCCCAGGAGTCGCGGCCGTACGCCTGGTAGCCCTCCGCGTCGGCGCGGTCGTACGGGTCCGGCACCGTCGTCCAGCGGATGGTCTCCGGGTCCCGGCAGGTCTGCACCACCGCGTCCAGGTCCTTCTCCTCCATCGGCCGTAGCCGCAGCTCGCCAGCCCCGGTCTCGGCGAACAGAACGGGCTGCGGGCGGCCGAAGACGGCGGCCCGAAGGGCGGCGAGGGTGCCCGGTCCGGCCGGACCGACCGACCCGGCGGCCGGCACCTCGCCGGGCAGCAGCGAGCCGATCCAGCCGTCCGCGCTTCCGGGCAGCAGCGCCGGGTCGGCCAGCCGCAACCTACCGTCGATCCGGAAACCTGCCCGGAGGGCCACCAGCCGGGAGGCGTGGTTGCCCACCTCGGCCTGCCAGATGAGCCGGCGAAGCCCGAGGGTGTCAAAGGACCAGCGGGCAACCGCCCGGGTGGCCCGGACCATCACGCCTCGACCACGCGCCCAGGGTGCCGTCCAGTAGCCGATCTCACCGGTGCCGCCCTCGCCGATCGAGGTGAGCCCGCTGGAACCCAGCAGCTCCCCGGTGTCCGGGTCGCAGACCGCGAACGGTGCCCCGGTGCCCTCGGCCCAGGCCTTCCGGCTCATCTCGGTGACAAATCCGTGGGCGTGTTCCGGCCGGTACGGGCGCGGTACGGTGGTCCAACGCTGAATGTCCGGGTCCTGGCAGGCTCGGTGCACGGCCTCGGCATCCGTCTCTCGCCAGGGCCGCAGCAGCACGCCGTCCTCGATGATCTCCACGAGCTCCACCCGTGCATCCTGCCGTAGCGTTCGCCGACGGCGTAACCGGATAACGTTTGGGGCGTGTGCAGGACGCGAGTTATGTCGGGTTCGGCGGGGTCGAGCACCGCCACCAGTGACCATCGCGCCGATGAAGCGCCTACGATGGTTCGAGACTGTCTAGGGGAGCGTTGAT
>NZ_JBEYSL010000194.1:0-11397 GCF_040642735.1 Micromonospora sp. NPDC047753
GGCCACCACCGGGTGCGGCTGCTGCGCGTAGAGCCACTGCAGGGCGTCGGCGTCGGTGGTGTAGCCCGTCTTGATCTTCTTGGCCCTCGCCGCCGTCGCCGGTGGCGTGCTGCGCGGCGAACGTCCGCTGCCCGCCCTGCTCGATCAGCTCCGGGAGACCTTCGGGCTGCGCGCGGTGAGCGTGCTGGAGTTGGCCGAGGAGGCCAGCGGGCGACCGGAGCGGGCCCGCGAGGAGCACGCCTGGTGCGTGGTGGCGAGCGTCGGCGAGCAGCCGGCGTGCACACCCGACGCCGGCGAGACCGCGGTGCCGGTCGACGAGCGGATCACGGTCGTGCTCAGCGGCCGGCGGTTGGAGGCGGCCGACCGGCGCATCGTCGAGGCGTTCGCCGCCCAGGCCGCCGTCGCGCTGCGCCAGGAACGGCTCGCCGAGGAGGCCGCCACCGCCCGGCCCCTCGCCGCCGCCGACCGGATGCGCACCGCGCTGCTCGCGGCGGTCAGCCACGATCTGCGTACCCCACTGGCGTCCGCGAAGGCGGCCGTGACCAGCCTGCGCAGCCACGACATCGAGTTCGACGAGTCCGACCGCGAGGAGTTGCTGGAGACCGCCGAGGAGTCGCTGGACCGGCTCGCCCGGCTGGTCGGCAACCTGCTGGACATGAGCCGGCTCCAGGCGGGCGTGCTGGGCATCTCGGCGACCGCGATCGGCCTGGAGGACGCCGTACCCCTGGCGCTTGACGAACTTGGCCCGGTGGCCGCGACGGTCGGCACTGACATTCCGGCCGACCTGCCGGCCGCCACCGCGGACCCGGGCCTGCTGGAACGGGTGCTCGTCAACATCGTCGCCAACGCGCTGCGGTACAGCCCGCCCGGTCAGCCGCCCACGATCACCGCGAGCGCCCACGCCGGCCAGGTCGAGCTGCGGGTGATCGACCGGGGGCCGGGCATCCCGGAGGACCAGTGGGAGCACGTCTTCCTGCCGTTCCAACGTCTCGGCGACCGGGACAACCAGACGGGTGTCGGTCTCGGTCTTGCCCTGTCCCGGGGGTTGGCCGAGGCGATGGGTGGCAGCATCACCCCGGAGACTACGCCCGGCGGTGGGCTCACCATGGTGCTGCGGCTGCCCGCCGCGCCGACCAGCTCGGAGGGGCCGCAGGAATGACGCGCATCCTGGTCGTCGACGACGAACCGCAGATCCTGCGTGCCCTGCGCATCAACCTGCGCGCTCGCCGGTACGACGTGGACGTTGCCGGCACCGGGGCCGCCGCGTTGAAGGCCGCCGCCAGCCACCCGCCCGACCTGGTGGTGCTGGACCTCGGCCTGCCCGACATCGACGGCGTGGAGGTGATCCGGGGCCTGCGCGGGTGGACCACAGTGCCGATCATCGTGCTCTCCGGTCGGGCCGGCAGCGAGGACAAGGTCGCCGCGCTGGACGCGGGCGCGGACGACTACGTCACCAAGCCGTTCGGCGTCGAGGAACTGCTGGCCCGCATCCGCGCGGTGACCCGCCGTCTCGGCGCGCCCAGCGAGGCGGTGCCGGCCCTGCGGATCGGCCAGCACACCGTCGACCTGGCCGACCACAGCGTGCGGCGCGACGACGGCACCGAGGTCAAGCTGACCCCCATCCAGTGGAGCGTGCTGGAGAAGCTGCTGCGTCACCCCGGCAAGCTGGTCAGCCAACGTCAGCTCCTCCAGGACGTGTGGGGGCCGGAATACCAGAACGAGACCAACTACCTGCGGCAGTACCTGGCCCAGCTACGGCGCAAGCTGGAGGACGACCCGGCCCGCCCCCGCCACCTCATCACCGAGCCGGGAATGGGTTACCGCTACCGGCCGTGAACCGTTGACACCCGCCCGAAGAGATTGAAGAATTTCGCTCGCAGCGGCAGCGGCGTGCTTCTGTAACCGTCCCCTCCACCGGTTACCCCTCGGGAGCCCGCCGTGTCCGTGCCTCTGCCCCTGTCCCGTCGTCGGCTGCTGGTCGCCGGCGGTGCCGGCCTCGTCCTGGCCGGTCTCACCGACCCGTTCCGGGCCGCCCCCGCCCGAGCCGCCGTCACCACCGCCGACCTTGTCGTCTACGGCGCCACCTCCGGCGGGCTGGCCGCCGCGATCACCATGCGCCGGCTCGGCCGCACCGCAGTGGTGGTGGAGCCCACCGGTCACGTCGGCGGGTTGAGCACCGCCGGGCTGGGCGCCACCGACACCGGCGTCCAGGCGTCCATCGGCGGGCTCGCCGCCGAGTTCTACCGCCGGGTGTACGTGAAGTACCACGGCGGAACCCTCACGTCGACGTCGCCACTGCGGATGACCTTCGAACCGCACGTCGCCACCGCCGTCTTCGCCGAGATGCTGGCCGAGGCGGGCGTGCCGGTGGTCGTCGACGCCCGGCTGGCCGGCCTGGGCCGAACCGGGAACCGGATCACCGAGCTGCGCACCGAGGACGGGTCGATCTACCGGGGCGGGGTCTTCGTCGACGCCACCTACGAGGGCGATCTGCTGGCCATGGCCGGCGTCGGGTTCACCGTCGGGCGGGAGTCCAACGACACCTACGGCGAGACGATCAACGGGGTGCAGTCGCGCAACACCCACCAGTTCGCCTACCCCGTCGACCCGTACGTGACGGCCGGCTCGCCCACCAGCGGACTGCTGCCGGGCATCTCCGCCACCCCGCTCGCCCCGCAGGGCAGCGGCGACGACAGGATCCAGGCGTACTGCTTCCGGATGTGCCTGACCCAGGCCGCCAGCCGGATCCCGTTCGGCAAGCCGTCCGGCTACGACCCCATCCGGTACGAGCTGCTGCTGCGGCACATCCAGGCCGGCTACGCGGGACCGTACTTCACCACCCACTCGGTCGGTGGCGGGAAGACCGACTCCAACAACAACGGTGCCGTGTCGACCGACAACATCGGCTTCAACTACGCGTACCCGACGGCGAGCTGGGCGACGCGCGAGAGCATCATCGCCGAGCACCGCACGTACCAGCAGGGGTTGATGTGGTTCCTGGCCAATGACAGCCGACTGCCGGCGTCGGTTCGCGACTCGACGGCCCGGTGGGGGCTGCCGGTGGACGAGTTCACCGGCACGGGCGGCTGGCCGCCGCTGCTCTACATCCGCGAGGCCCGCCGGATGATCTCCGGGTACGTGATGACCGAGGCCGACTGTCGGGGTCGGGTACGCGCCACCGACTCGGTGGGCCTGGCCAGCTACACGATGGACTCGCACAACTGTCAGCGGGTGGTCGTCGACGGCAAGGTGCGCAACGAGGGCGATGTGCAGATCGGTGTGCCGGCGCCGTACCCGGTGAGCTACCGCGCGATCGTGCCGCACGAGGCGCAGTGCGCCAACCTGCTGGTGCCGGTCTGCCTCTCGGCGAGTCACATCGCCTACGGCTCGATCCGGATGGAACCCGTGTTCATGATCCTCGGGCAGGCCGCGGCCACCGCGGCGTCCCTGGCGCTCGCCGGGAACCTCGCCGTGCAGGCCGTCTCCGTGCCGGCCCTCCAGACCCGGCTGCGCCAGGACGGCGCGGTGCTGGAGTGGGGCTCTACCAGCGAGGTGATCCTGGACAACGCGTCGACCAGCGGGATCACCCGGGCCGGAACGTGGCTGCGCAGCACCAGCATCGGTGGTTACTACGGCGGGGACTACGAGCACGACGGCAACACCGCCAAGGGCGTCAACCGGCTGCGGTTCCGCCCGACGCTACCGGTCTCCGGGTCGTGGACGGTGCAGTTGCGCTGGACCGCTGACCCCAACCGGGCGAGCAATGTGCCGGTGGACATCGCGTATTCCGGGGGTTTGGTCACCCGGACCGTCGACCAGCGGCAGTCCGGGGGTCAGTGGGTACCGCTGGGCACCTACCCGTTCACGGCGGGCACGGAGGGGAGCGTGTTGATCCGCACCGAGGACACCGACGGCCACGTGATCGCCGACGCGGTGCGCTTCGTCCGGGCCTGACCGCTCGAAACGGCAGCGGTCTCCGGACGGGCAGCGGTCTCCGGGCGGGCGGCGGTCCTCGGATCGAGCGGCGGTCCTCAGATCGAGCGGCGGTGCCACCAGCAGCGGGTCGACCTGGATCACCTCGGTCCCGAGCGGGCGCAGCATGCCCCGCAGTGCCGACTCGCACAGCTCCTCCCAGGGCTGCTCCGCGCCCATGGCGGCGACCAGCAGCTCGGGGCGGGTGAAGGCGATGCCCACCCGTCGCCCCTGTGGGGAGCGGCCGGTCCGCACCGTCCGCACCAGCCGTCCCGGCAGGTCGCGCACCGGAACGGCGAAGATTATCGGGGCCTCGTCCATTGTCGGGTTGGTCCTTCCCGTTCGTGCGGCGGTTGCGGTTGCGGCTGTTCCCAGCGTGTCATCCGCCAAGGACTCGTGGACCCATCGTCACCACCGGGCGACGGCGGTGCGCCAGTCGATACGCCGTTTCGACGGGCCACCGCCAGATCTTGACGCCGCGTTCACGCGGTGCGCTCTCCGGTCAGTTGCCGGAGAACCCGACGCCCACCAACCGTTCCGAGACGGCCCAGAGGCGGGCGGCGTCGTCGATGCTCCGGGCGGAACGGTAGACGGTCAACTCGGTCGGCGCTCCGGTGAACTGACCCAGCCCGTCCGGGCCGTAGAACCGGCCGCCCTGCGCCTGCGGGCTGGTGGCCGCGTACAGGGCGGGGCGCAGCCCGGCCTCCACCGAGTGCACCAGGAAGCCCCAACGGGCCAGCCGACTCATCACCGTGTGGTGCAGCGAGGGCCGGCTGCGGCCAAGGTTGGGACCGGACGCGTACAGGTTCGTCATCGTGGTGCCCGGGTGGGCGACGTTGCTGACGATTCCCCAGCCGCCGGCTCGACTGCGCCGGTCCAGTTCCAGCCCGAACAGCAGGGTGGCGAGCTTGGAGGCGTTGTAGGCGCGGATCGACGCGTACCTGCTGTCGCTCTGCAGGTCGTCCCAGTCCAGCCGGCCGGAGCGGGCGGCACTGCTCGACATGGTGGTGACCCGCGCCCGCCCGGCGCGGAGCAGCGGCAGAAGCCGTCCGGTCAGCGCGAAGTGGCCCAGGTGGTTGGTGCCGAGTTGCAGCTCGAAGCCCTCCGCTGTGACGTGCCGGGTGGGGGGTGTCATCACGCCCGCCTTATTGATCATGAGGTGGATCGGCCGGCCCTCGCCCAGCAGCGTGTCGGCCAACGCGGCCACCGAGTCCAGCGAGGCGAGGTCCAGCTGCCGGGTCGACACGACGGCGCCCGGTGCGGCGGCCCGTACGGCGTCCAGCGCGGCGGCGCCCTTGGCAGGGTTGCGGACCGGCAGCACCACCTCGGCGCCGGCCTGCGCCAGCCGGGTGGCCAGGCCGAGGCCCAGCCCGTCGCTGCCGCCGGTCACGACGGCGAGTTTTCCAGTCAGGTCCGGAACGGTCAGGTCGAGCACGACATCCCCCAGGTCGACGGTGTCCTTCATCGGTCGTGGACAAGCCTGGATCGGTCGCCGGCCGGTACCCAGGGTGGCCTTGTCCAGGGATCACCGGTCCCTGGCTCGGGGAAGCTGCCGGCCGGGCCGACACGGGGAGTAGCGTTCCAGGCGGACCAAGATCGGCGTACGAGGAGGCACAGTGCAGACGACGACGGTGGACATCCCGACCGGTGACGGAGTCGCGGACGCATCCCTGAGCCGGCCCGACGGAGACGGCCCGTTCCCCGCGGTGCTGCTCTTCATGGACGCCTTCGGCCCGCGTCCACGCCTGGTCGAGATGGCCGAGCGGATCGCCGCCCGGGGCTACCTGGTGCTGACACCCCACCTGTTCTACCGGGCCGGCCGGGCGCCGCTGTTCGACCTGTCCCGGCTGGGCGACGCGGATCAGCGCGGCGCGCTGTTCCAGAAGATCATGCCGTTGGTCGGCGCGTTGACCCCCGAGGTGATCAGCCGGGACACCGCCGCGTTCCTCGATTTCCTGGCCGCCCGCGACGACGTCCGACCGGGAGCGGTCGCCATCACCGGTTACTGCATGGGCGGCACGAACGCGCTGCGGGCCATCGAGGCACACCCGGACCGCATCGCCGCGGTGGCGAGCTTCCACGGCGGGCGGATCGTCACCGAGGCGCCGGACAGCCCACACCTGGGCGTCGCCTCGATCACCGGCGAGCTGTACCTCGGGCACGCCGACGCAGACCAGTCGATGACGCCCGAGCAGATCGCCACGCTGGAGAAGGCGCTCGACGCCGCCGGTGTGCGCTACCGCTCCGAGGTGTACGAGGGCGCGCACCACGGCTACACCATGGCCGACACCCCGGCGTACGACGAGCAGGCCACCGAGCGTCACTGGGCCGCCCTGTTCGACCTCCTGGACCGCACAGTGCCCGCCAGCTGACGGGCGCGCCGGCCCGATCAGCGGCGCAGCAGCACCGGGCCGGCGTCGATGCGGGTGCGGAACAACGCGTACGGCTTGCGGCGCAGGTCCTTGCCCCGCTGGTACTGCGGCTGCCGGTGCAGTTGGTTGGCGGTGACGTAGAGGTAGCCGTCGGTGGCCACCGACATGGTGTCCGGCCAGAGCAGCCGTGGGTCGTGCACCAGGGTCTCGTACTCGCCGTCGGGCAGTCGACGGAGCACCCCGTTGTGCTCGTACGAGGTGAGGTAGAGCCGCCCCGCGTCGTCGCTCTCCAACCCGTCCGAGGCGGTGCCCCGGTCGCCCTCGTCGACCACTGTGGCGGCGACCGCCTCCTGGGTGACGCCCGGGTCGGCCAGCGCCTCGGTGGACACGCTGTGCAGGCGTCGGGACGCCAGCGGGCAGTAGTAGAGCCGTTCGCCGTCGGCGGAGATGGCGATGCCGTCGGAGCCCATGCTCACCGGCTTCGGCGGGCCGTCGGCCGGCCGTTCGAGGAACGGTCGGCCCTCCACCACCGGCCGGAACGACGTCAGCGGTTCCGCCTTTGTGGACGGGTGGTCGTGCAACCGCCGCCAGGAGGCCCCGCTGGCCAGGTCCACCACGATGATCCCGTTCGGCCCGGAGTCCGCCGAGTCGGTGATGTACGCGACCCCCGCCTCGCCCCGCCGCAGGTCGAAGCGGACGTCGTTGAGGTAGGTCGTCGGCAGCGCCACGTCCGCCGGGAAGGTGATCACTTGGGCGACCGTGTCCGTGTCCAGGTCGATCCGGACCAGCTTGGGGCCGCCCGGCTTGGTGGGCTGGAACATCGGGCTGCCGGTGTCCAGCACCCAGAGCCGGTCGGCCGGGTCCACCACGATGCTCTGCACCGAAACGAACGCACCCGCGTCGTTGTCGCCGGACGGGTCGTTCCAGGCCTGGTCGGGGTAGGGCACCTCCTGATCGTCGCGCAGCTCGACGACCGTGGCCGGCACCTCGTCGCCCCATTTCGGGAAGTTGACGAAGATCCGGCCGGAGTGCGAGACGCTCACCCCGGTCGGCATCGGGCCGGTGAAGGTGTGCACCAACTCCAGCTCGCCCATCGGCTCGTCGCCGACCGGCCCGTTCATGACGTCCGCCCCACGGTGCTCATCGCCCGCCCCTTCCGACCCGCCGGATGTCCCGCTCCACCGCTGCTATTCCCGCCCGGACGTCCGGTATGCGTCGCCAGTCAGCGGAGCCGGAAGGGACAGCGGAGCCGGAGGGCGGGCCGGTCCGCGTTCGGTCAGGCCACCGGCGCGGCGGCCCTGGCGGCGGGCAGGCCGGGAACGGGGACGTCCACCGCGAGTAGCGCTCCGTCTTCCGGGCCGGGCGTGTCCAGCCCCACCCGGGCGGTGCCGATGAAGAGTCGCCGCAGGTCGGGGCCGCCCAGGCAGATCCCGGCCGGCTGTTTCGCCGGCAGCCGGATCTCCTGCTCCAGGGTCCCGTCCGGCCGGTAGCGGCGGACCGCCGAACCGCCCCACAGCGCGATCCAGAGGTGACCGGCGGCGTCGACGGTCATGCCGTCCGGGCCGCCATCCGCGGAGGGCAACCGGAGGAACGGCTCCCGCCCGTTCAGGGCCCCCGTCGCGGGGTCGACGGTGAACCGGTCGATCTCGCCGCGCGGCGTGTCGGCGAGGTACATGGTGGTGCCCGTGGCGTCGAACGCCGGTCCGTTCGGGATGGTCAGTCCTGTGACCGCGGGCACCGGTGCCGCGCCGGGGGTGAGCCGGAACAGCGTGCCGCCGCCGGGCGTCATCGCGTACGTCATGCTGCCGGCCCAGAAGTGGCCGTGCGGGTCGGCGACCGCGTCGTTCATCCGGGTGGGAACGGGTGCGTCAGCGACCAGGTCGGCGACCGGTCGGGGGTCACCGGTGGCGGGCAGCACTGTGAGACCGGTTCCGGCGGCGGCCAGCCAGTCACCGGGCCGGCCGGCCACCGGGGCTACCGCGCCGAGCGGAACGTCGAGACGGCGTACCTCCCGTAGCGCGGCGGGGGCGTCGCCGTCGGTTTCCAGCAATCGTCCGGCCAGCAGATCGACGAGGATCAGGCGGTCGTCGACCCAGCGCAGCCCTTCGCCCAACTCCAACCGGTCGGTGCTCCAGACGGTGGGCTCGGTCAGCTCCATCTCGCTCCTCCAAACGATCTACGGGGGTGGTGGCGGGCGGTCCTGCCGATCAGCGGTGACCGCCCACCACCCGGTCAGCGGACCGTACCGCCCGGCTCGTGGTCCAGCAGCGCCAGCTCCGCCCGGTCGGGCAGGCCCTCCCAGTCGCCCCTGGTGGCGACCGCGAACGCGCCGGTGGTGACGGCCCGGTCCAGTCGGCCACAGGTCGGCTCGGCTTCGCGTCGGTTCAGGCCGGGACGAACTCCCGGCATCGACGTAGCGCGGCGAGGGCGAGTGGAGCCTCGCGGTCGGCGATCCCGGCTTCCAACTCGGCCACCGCACTCGCCGCCCGCGCCGGTTCACCAGTCGCGGCTGCCGCTTCGGCCAACACCAGCACGGCCTCGGCGGCCCAGGCCAGGACGCCCTTTCCGCGTACCAGCGACAGCGCCTCGGCCGCGTGCCGGACCGCCTCGTCCGGCCTGTCGAGGAGCAGCAGCCGGGCAAGCGCCGAGAGTGCCTGCACCAGTGGCCAGATCGCGCCGACCCGCCGAGCGTCGGCCACCACATCCCGCAGCGCCCGTTCGGCGACCTCCACGTCGTCGCCTCGCCCGGCGGTGCTGCGGAGGTCGTTGCGTCCCTTGGCGGTGCCGCCGTGTTCGTTGCGTCCCTCGGCGGTGCCGCCGTGCCCGGTGCCGGCAACGAGCGCCAGCACCGTGGCCAGTTCGGCCCGCGCGTCCAGCAGGGTGACCGGCATCCGCTCGGCGTTGGCCACCAACCGGCCGAGCCGTTCGGCGAGCCCGTCCAGCCGGCCGGCGGCCCGGTCCAGTGACAGTTCGGTCGCCTCCACCAGGGACGCCAGCCGCTCGTACCCGGTCTCGTCGACAAGCGCCCGACCGGCCGCCAGCAACGCTTCGGCCTGCTCCGGGTGACCCGCGTGCAGCGCGCCCTGCGCCCAGTTCAGGCAGGCTCGCGCGTGCTCGCGGGGCCGGTCGGCCAAGTCGGCGGACGCGCGCAGCTCGGAGATGATCGCCCACGCCGCCGGGTCGCCCAGCTCCAGCAGCAACGAGGCTCGGGCGATGCGGACCGCGAGGTGCGCCGCCGGGTCCCCGCTGGCCGCGGCGGCGGTCTCCGCCTCCGCGCAGCGGGCCAGGTGGTCGTCGACGTGCCGGCCGACGACGGTGTCGGGGGCCGCCAGCACCGCGAGCGCCGGGGCCTTTCGGCGCGGCGCGCGCAGGTACGGCACGGCACGCTCGATCTCCGTGTACCCGCGCAGCGCCTCGCCCTGCTGTCGCAGCATCCGCCCGAGCACCAGACCCAGCTCACCTCGGGCACCCGGCGGCAGCCGCCGGTCGGCGAGCAGCCGTTCCAGCACCGGGATGGCCTCGGCCTGGCTGAGTCCGTCGATGGCCGACCGGCCCAACTTGGCGGCGAGCCGAACCCGTACCGGCCGGGGCAGTTCGGCGATGTCCATCGTCTGGAGCAGGAAGCTGGCCGCTGTAGCGTCGTCGCCGCGCTCGGTGGCGAGGTCGGCGGCCGCCTCGGCGTTGCGGACGAAGTCTGCCCCGCTGCCGGCTCGACGGTAGTGGTGCGCCAGTTGGGCCACCGGCCTCGGCAGCTCCTGTTCCAACACCCGCGCCACCCGCAGGTGCAGCCACTCCCGGATCTCCCGGGGCACCAGGTCGTATACCACCTGTCGGGCCAGGTCGTGCCGGAACCGCAGGCCGTCCCCGGCGTCGTGCAGCAGGCCCGCCCGGTGCGCGGCGGTCAACGCCGCGCCGATCGCCACCCGATCGAGGCTGAGCACCGAGGCGAGGATGCGCTGATCAGGCGTCATCCCCAGTACGGCCGCCGCGCCGAGCACCTCCCGGGTGGCCTCGTCGAGCGGACGCAGCCGCCAGAGCAGCACGTCACGCAGGACGAAAGGGACACTGTCGTCGGCCAACGGGTCGCCGCCCCGCTCGGCGAGCGTCCGCAACACCTCCTCGACCACGAACGGGATGCCTGCCGTGCGGTCGAGCAGGGTGGCGGTCAGCTGCTGAGGCGGATCGTCGAGGCGCAGGGTGCGGGCCGCCAACCGGCGTACGTCGGCGGCGTCCAGCGGGCCGAGCGCAACGCGCGTGACGCTCCACGGGGGAGTCCGGGCCAGGGCGTCGTGGATCGGCGTACTGCTTCCCGGCGTCGCCGTACGCGCGGTCAGCACCACTGCCAGCCCTTCCACCGGGTGGGTGCTCAGGTAGGCGAGGAGTTCGCAGGTCGCCGGGTCCGCCCAGTGCAGATCCTCCAGCAACAGCGTGGCCGGACTCAGCGCGGCGAGCACCGCCGCGACGGCGCGGAGCAGGCGATGTCGTTCGGCCGCCGGGTCGGTCAACGGAGGCGGGGCGTCCGGCAGGACGTCGACCAGTTCGGGTAGTAGCGGCGCGAGGGCGCCGGCCACCGGGTTGAGCGGACCGAGTCGGTCGGCGCTGCCCCGGATCGCGTCCAGCAGCACGCCGAGCGGGAAGGGCTCGGGCACGTCGTCGCACTCGCCGACGAGGTGTCGCCCGGGGAGTTCGGCGAGCAGTTCGGCGACGAGTCGACTCTTGCCGATCCCGGGCTCACCCTCCAGCAGGATCAGGCAGGGCGGGGTGGCGACGAGTCGGCGTAACTGCGCAAGTTCCGCCGCTCGGCCGACGAACTCGACGGGCCCGCGCAGACGTTCGGGGCGGACGGGAGTTGGGCTCCCGCCGCCCCGTTTCTTGTCCTCGCCACTGTCGATCACCGTGGGCCGAGCAGATCACCTCTGCCCGGCGCGACGGTGGGCCGGCGGATCGGCGGTGACCTGGGTCTTTTCGTCGGTGGCTTTTGATCTGGTACGGACGCGGGTGGGCGATGCCGCGCGGGTCGAGGGTGGCGTTGGCGGCGGCGACGTTGGCGACC
>NZ_JBEYSL010000195.1:0-11393 GCF_040642735.1 Micromonospora sp. NPDC047753
GGCTGCTGCGCGTAGAGCCACTGCAGGGCGTCGGCGTCGGTGGTGTAGCCCGTCTTGATCTTCTTGGTCTTCGGCAGACCCAGTTCGGTGAAGAGGATCTCCTGCAACTGCTTGGGCGAGCCGAGGTTGAACTCCCGACCCACCGCCTCGTACGCGCCCTGCGCGGCGGCCTTCACCTCGGCGGCGAAGTGGGCCTCCAGCTCGGAGAGATAGTCGGTGTCGGCGGCGATGCCGGTGCTCTCCATGGTGGCCAGCACCCGCATCAGCGGCAGCTCCACGCCGGCCATCAGCCGGGCGGACTGCTCGCCGTCGCGGGACAGCTCGGCGTCGATCGCGTCAGCCAGGTCGAGGGTGGCGCGGGCCTGGAGCATCAGGTTCTGCTCGACCACCCCTTCGTCCCCGAGGCCGTCGAGGGTGAGCTGGCCGGACTCCGGGACGTCCACCCGCAGCTCCCGGTGCAGGTAGCGCAGCGCCAGGTCGGTCAGGTCGTAGGACCGCTGATCGGGGCGGGCCAGGTACGCGGCGATCTGGGTGTCCCGGACGATGCCGGCGAGCTGCCAGCCGTGCGCGGCGCAGGCCAGCACGGCCGGCTTGCTGTCGTGCAGCACCTTGGGGCGCTGCTCGTCGGCCAACCAGCCGGCCAGGGCGCCCTCGTCGGTCGGGTCGAGCCTTGCCGGGTCGAGCCAGGCCGCCGCGCCGCCGGCGGTGGCCAGCGCGAGACCGGTGATCGAGGCGGTGTGCCGGCGGTTGGGGCCGGTGTCGAGTTTGACCGCCAACCCGACCGGGGTGCCGGTCGGGACGTGCGTGGTCAGCCACCCGGCCAGCGCGCCGGGCTCGGTGAGCACCTCGCCGGTGAGGTCGAAGCCGGACTCGGCCTCCGGCTCGACCGCCTCCAGGTATTGATAGAGGCGGTCGCGCAGGATGCGGAACTCCAGGGTGTCGAAGACCTGGTGCACCGCTTCCCGGTCCCAACCTGTCCAGCGGCTGTCCTCCGGGCGTAGCGGCAGCTCCAGGTCGGAGACGAGGCGGTTGATCTCGTAGTTGCGGATCACGTCGGCGAGCCGCTCCCGCAGGCTGTCGCCGGCCTTGCCCTTGATCTCGTCGGCCCGGGCGATGACGCCCTCCACCCCGCCGTACGTGGTGATCCACTTGGCGGCGGTCTTCGGGCCGACGCCCGGGATGCCGGGCAGGTTGTCACTGGTCTCGCCGACCAGCGCGGCGAGGTCCCGGTACTGCTGTGGCGTAACGCCGTACTTCGCCTCGATCGCCGCGGGGTCCATCCGGGCCAGGTCGGAGACGCCCTTGCGCGGATAGAGGACGGTGATCTGATCGTCGACCAGCTGGAACGCGTCGCGGTCACCGCTGCTGATCAGCACCGACATGCCCTGGTCGCGGGCCTGGCAGGCGAGCGTGGCGATGACGTCGTCGGCCTCGAAGCCCTCTTTCTCCACCACGGGGATCTGCAGCGCGGCCAGGACCTCCTTGACCAGGCTGACCTGGCCCTTGAAGTCGGTCGGGGTCTCGCTGCGGCCGGCCTTGTACTCCGCGTACCTGTCGGTGCGGAAGGAGTGGCGGGAGACGTCGAAGGCCACCACGATGTGGGTGGGTTGCTCGTCGCGCAGCACGTTGATCAGCATCGAGGTGAAGCCGTACACCGCGTTGGTCGGCTGCCCCGTCGTGGTGGAGAAGTTTTCCACGGGCAGGGCGAAAAACGCCCGATATGCCATGGAATGTCCGTCAACGAGAAGCAGGCGCGGCGTCGTAGCTGTCACGGCAGCGACTCTAGTCCGCCGCTACGACAGGACGGGACACCGGCACGACGCCCGGCGCGGCCGAACGGAACGGCCGCGCCGGGCACCGACTCAGAGCACCTTGGCCAGGAACGCCTTCGTCCGGTCGTGCCGGGGGTTGGCGATCACCTCGCGCGGCGCGCCGGACTCCACCACCACACCGTCGTCCATGAAGACCAGCGAGTCGCCGACCTCCCGGGCGAAGCCGATCTCATGGGTCACCACGATCATCGTCATGCCGTCGCGGGCAAGGTCCTTCATCACGTCGAGCACCTCGCCGACCAGCTCCGGATCCAGCGCGCTGGTGGGCTCGTCGAAGAGCATCAGCTTCGGCTGCATCGCCAACGCCCGGGCGATGGCGACGCGCTGCTGCTGCCCGCCGGAGAGCTGCCCAGGGTAGTTGCCCAGCTTGTCGCCGAGCCCGACCCGCTCGAGCAGCGCGGCGGCCCGCTCCCGGGCGGCGGCCTTGCGCTCCCGGCCCAACAGCACCGGCGCCTCGGCGACGTTCTGCAGGGCGGTCATGTGCGGAAAGAGGTTGAACCGCTGGAACACCATGCCGATGGCGCGGCGCTGGGCGGCGATCTCCTTCTCCCGCATCTCGTGCAGCTTGCCACCGCGTTCCCGGTAGCCGATCAGGTCGCCGTCCACCCGGATCCGGCCGGCGTTGATCTTCTCCAGGTGGTTGATGCAGCGCAGGAACGTCGACTTGCCCGAGCCGGAGGGCCCGAGCAGACAACAGACCTCGCCGCTGCGGACCTCCAGGTCGATGCCCTTGAGCACCTCCACCGGCCCGAACGACTTGTGCACCTGCTCGGCGCGGACCATCACGCCGTCGGCGGCCGTCTCCGCGGCCTCCGCCGATGTCGTCACCTGCGTCATCACCGACCCGCCTCGCTCGCGCTGCCGCCGGCCTCAGCGGTGATCCCGCGCAGTCTGATCTTCGCTTGGGCGCTCCTGCCGAACCCCCTGGAGAAGTGTCGCTCCAGGTAGTACTGCCCGACGAGCAGCACGCTGGTCAGCAGCAGGTACCACAGGCAGGCCGCCACGTACATCGGGAAGACCTGGAAGGTCCGGTTACCCACGGCCTTGAGCTGGAAGAACAGCTCGGTGGAGACCGGTACGAAGGCCACCAGCGAGGTGTCCTTGAGCATCGCGATGGTCTCGTTGCCGGTCGGCGGGATGATCACCCGCATCGCCTGCGGCAGCACGATCCGGCGCAGGATCTGGGTACGGCTCAGGCCCAGCGCCTGCGCCGCCTCGGTCTGCCCCTCGTCCACCGACTGGATCCCGGCCCGGACGATCTCGGCCATGTACGCCGCCTCGGAGAGCCCGAGCGCCAGCATGCCGGCGACGAATCCCGTGAGGATCTCCAGCGCGGAGAAGCCGAACAGACGTGCCTCGAAGTCGTCGACGCCGAAGAGCGCGCCGATCTGCCGATCGAACGGGAGGCCGAACTCGATCCGGGCCCAGAGGATGCCGAGGTTGCCGAAGAGGATCGCCAGCACCAGCCGGGGCACGGCCCGGAAGAACCAGGTGTACGCCCAGGAGACGCCCCGCAGGATCGGGTTCTCCGACAACCGCATGATGGCGACGACAACGCCGAGACTGACGCCGATCAGCATCGCGAGCACGGTCAACGCGAGCGTGCCGCGCAGACCCTCCATGATCGGCGGCCGGAACATCTCGTCGACCATGAACGCCCAGTTGAACGCCTTGTTCGTCACCAGCAGGTGGACGAACATGGCCACCAGCACCCCGATCACGGCGACCGCTACCCAACGCCCGGGATGCCGGACGGGCACGGCCTGGATGGGTTCCGGCCGTGCCCGTTCGGTTGTGTCCGTTTCCGACGACATGCGTCAGCTGGCGGGGTTCAGCGCCGAGGAGGTGATGGCGCCGCCCTCGACGCCCCACTTCTTCAACGCGGTCTGGTACGAGCCGTCAGCGATGACCGCCTGGACGGCTTCCTTGAGCACCTCGGCGAAGGCGGTCTGGTCCTTCTTGACGGCGTAGCCGTACGGGGCGGACTCGTAGATGTCGCCGATCAGCTCCAGCGAGCCGTTGCTCTGCTTCACCGCGTACGCCCCGACCGGCGAGTCGGCCAGCATGGCGTCGTTCTTGCCGCTGAACACGGCGGCCGTGGCGTCGCTCTGCGCCTGGTACTGGTCGATGGCGATCGCCGGCTTGCCGCCGGTGGTGCACTTCTTCGACCGGGCGGTGATGTCGTCGAACTGCACGGTGCCGGTCTGCACGGCGATCTTCTTGCCGCAGGCGTTGTCAATGTCGATCTTGGCCGCATTGCCGGCCTTGGTCACCCACTGAGTGCCGGCGGAGAAGTAGCTCACCATGTTGACGCTCTTGAGACGCTCGGCGTTGATCGTGAACGACGACACGCCGATCTCGTACTTGCCGGAGTCGACACCGGGCAGGATCGCGTCGAACGGCGACGACTCGTACTCGGCCTTGAGACCGAGCTTCTGCGCCACCGCGTTGAACAGCTCGACGTCGAAGCCGACCACGGTCTTACCGTCGGCGTCGAGGAACTCCGCCGGGGCGTACGTCGAGTCGGTGCCGACCTTGATCACACCGTCGGCCTTGATGGCGTCGGGCACCTTTCCGGCCAGCGCCGAGTCGGCCGCCGCCGTGACGGTCGGGCCGGCACCGGGCGAGCCGCTGTTCTCCTTCTCCCCGCACGCCGTCAGCGAGAGGGCGATCAGCGCCGCACTGGCGGCACCGAGCGCCGCCCGCCGGGCACCGTTGGTATTGAACATTTCTGCACTCCTTGCGTGAGGGGTGTGACGGCCGCTCAGGCCACGCCGAGGTATGCCTCTTTGACCGCCGGGTCGTGCAGCAGCTCGGCACCGGTTCCGGTCTTGACGATCCTGCCGGTCTCGAGCACGTACGCCCGGTGCGCTCGGGCCAGCGCCTGCTGCGCGTTCTGCTCCACCAGCAGGACGGTGGTGCCCTGCTCGTTGATCTCCTTGATGATGTCGAAGATCTGCTGGATCAGCATCGGTGCCAAACCCATCGAGGGCTCGTCGAGCAACAGCAGCTTCGGCCGGCTCATCAACGCCCTGCCGACGGCCAGCATCTGCTGCTCGCCGCCGGACAGGGTACCGCCGGCCTGCTTACGTCGCTCCGCCAGCCGCGGGAAGAGGTCGAGCACCCGGGCCAGGTCCTCGGCGATTCCGGCGCGGTCGCGCCGGGTGTACGCCCCCATGTCCAGATTCTCGAGCACCGACATGCCGGGGAAGATCCCCCGGCCCTCGGGCGCCTGGCAGAGCCCCCGCCGGACCCGCAGGTCGGCTCGGAGCTTGGAGATGTCCTCACCCTCGAAGCGGATGCTGCCGGTGGCGATCGGCCGAATCCCGGAGATCGCCCGCATGGTGGTCGACTTCCCGGCGCCGTTGGCGCCGATCAGCGCGACGATCTCACCCTCGGCCACGGTCAGGCTGATGCCGTGCAACGCCTGGATCCGCCCGTAGAGCAGGCTCACATCGTCGATCTCAAGCAACATCGTCCGGCACCCCCAGGTACGCCGCGACCACCTTCGGGTTGTCCCGCACCTCGGCGGGCAGCCCTTCGGCGATCTTCTTTCCGAACTCCAGCACGACGATCCGGTCAGTGACGCCCATGACCAGGCGCATGTCGTGCTCGATCAGCAGCACGGTCACGCCGGTGTCCCGGACCTGCCGGATGAGCTGGAGCAGCTCCTCCTTCTCCGCCGGGTTGAAGCCGGCGGCCGGCTCGTCCAGGCAGAGCAGCACCGGATCGGTGGCCAGCGCCCGGGCGATCTCCAGCCGCCGCTGCTCCCCGTAGGAGAGGTTGCGGGCGAACTCGTGCAGCCGGTGCCGGATGCCGACGAACTCCAGCAGCCGCTCGGCCTTCTCCCGTCCCTCACGCTCCTCGCGCCGGTGCCGAGGCAACCGGAACAGAGCGGAGAGCACGCTTGTCTTGTGGTGCGCGTCCGCGCCGACCTGGACGTTCTCCAGGGCGGTCATCTCCGGGAACAGGCGGATGTTCTGGAACGTCCGGGCCATACCCATCTGGGTGATCTGGTGGCGCTTCTTCCCGCTGATCTTGCCGCCACGGAACCGGATCTCACCCTTGGTGGGCTGGTAGATGCCGGTCATCGCGTTGAAGCAGGTGGTCTTGCCAGCGCCGTTCGGGCCGATCAGCCCGAGGATCTCCCCCTTGTAGAGGGTGAAGTTGACGTTGTCGAGCGCGACCACGCCGCCGAAGCGCAGCGTGACGTCGTCGACCTCCAGCAGCGGCTCCCGGCTGGGGACCGCCTCCACCGCCGGCGCGCCGGCCTGCGCCGGAACAGCCGGCGTCTGATCGGTGTCACTCACCGACGATCACCTCCTTGCGACGGTCTTTGAACTCCGCCGCCCGTCGTCGGTTCGGAATCAGGCCTTCCGGCCGGAAGATCATCATCACCACGAGGACCAGACCGAAGATCAGGAACCGGTACTCGTACAGCTCCACGCCGAACAGCTCGATGCCGCGGAACCGCTCGATCATGTACGCCACCAGGCCACCACCGACGATCGCGCCGACGATGTTGCCCGAACCACCGAAGATCACCGCCGCCAGGATGATGATCGAGTTGAGCAGCTCGAAGTTCTGCGAGTTGACGAAGTTCTGCTTACCCGCGAAGAGCGCGCCGGCCAGGCCGGCGATCGCGGCACCCGAGGCGAACGCCCAGAGCTTGAACTTGAACGTCGGCACACCCATCAGCTGCGCGGCGTCCTCGTCCTCCCGGATCGAGATCCAGGCCCGACCGACCCGACTGTGCGTCAGGTTCCGCACACCGATCACCACCAGGATGATCAGCGTGAGCACCAGCCAGTAGTACGGACGGGCGTCCAGCACGCCGAAGAACGGCTTGCCGTCGGCGTACTTGCCGGGCGGGTGCGGGATCTGGTTGAAGCCCCGCTGGCCCTTGAGGAACTCAGAGCTGACCGCGGCGATCCGGATCATCTCGGCGAAGCCGAGCGTCACGATCGCCAGGTAGTCACCGCGCAGACGCAGCGTCGGCGTACCGAGCATCACACCCGAGAGCATGGTCAGCCCGATCGCCAGCGGCACCACGAGCAGCCACGGCCAGAGCGTCTTGAGGTTGCTGCTCGGCGACGTCAGCACCGCGACGGTGTACGCGCCGACGGCGAAGAAGCCGAAGTAGCCCAGGTCGAGCAGGCCGGCGAAACCGACCACGATGTTCAACCCGACGGCCAGCAGCACGTAGATCGAGACGGTGAACAGCACCTGCGTGAAGTTCGCACCGGGGGTCGGGATCGGCCCGAGATACTGGTAGAACTCCCTGTTCGGCAGCGCGTAGAAGAACGCGATCACCGCGACCAGCAGCGCCCAGCGCACCCAGCGCGGCGCGCCACGCCACCGTTCTCCGGCCGCCTCGCGGCCGGAACGCACCCTCTCCAGGACGGTCGTCATGCCCGTGCCCTCCCCAGCGATTCGCCCAGCAGTCCGGTCGGCCGGAACATCAGCAGCACCACCAACACCGCGAAGGCAGCGAAGTCCTTCCACTGACTGCCGAACAGACCGGCGGCGTAGTTCTCCACCACGCCCAGCAGCAGGCCACCGATCAGCGCGCCGCGCAGGTTGCCGATACCACCCAGCACCGCGGCGGTGAAGGCCTTGAGGCCCAGCAGGAAGCCGACGCTGTAGGTCAGGGTCTGGATCCGCACGTCGTACAGCAGACCGGCCACGCCGGCCATGGCACCACCGGTGATGAAGACCATCAGGATGATCCGGTCCTTGTTCACACCCATCAGCGCGGCGGTGTTGGCGTCCTGGGCCACGGCCCGGATACCCCGACCGGTACGGCTGCGGTTGATGAAGAGGTCCAGCAGGACCATCATCAGCAGCGCCGCGCCAATCGTCAGCAGCTGCACCGAGTCGATCGGCACGCCGAAGAGGTGGAACAGCGGCTTGCTGCTCACCAGACTGGGCGCGCCCTCCGGCAGTCGGCGGGTCCAGATGCCGAAGGCCTCGGAAATCGCGATCGAGGCACCGATCGCGGTGATCAGGAAGGCCAGCGGCGGGGCGTTGCGCTTACGCAACGGCCGGTACGCCACCCGCTCGATCACCGTCGCCGTGCCCGCCGAGGCGATGGCGGCGACGATCATCGCCACCAGCAGGTAGAACAGGATCGATCCAATGCCGCTGACCTGTGAGTTCTGGTCGAGTCCAAAGCCGTTCCAGGTCCAGATCGCCGCGAACGCGCCGGCGATGAAGACCTCGGAGTGAGCGAAGTTGATGAGTCTCAGCACGCCGTAGACCAGCGTGTAGCCGAGCGCGACCAGGGCGTAGATCGCGCCCTGGGTCAGGCCGGTCGTGGTGAGTTCTCCGAAGTTGGAGAACAGTCCATTGAAGTCCAAGGGAGGGACGCTCCATCACGTCTGGAGAGAAAAATGGGGCGCGGCCGGGAGCGAGCAGCTCCCGGCCGCACCCGCGATCACAACTCAATCGCCGTAGCAGCGACCAACATCAGGACTTGGGGATCTCCTGGTCCGGGACAACCTTGCCGCCGGTGACCTTGAAGGCCCAGACCTTGACCTGTGCCGGGTCCAGCTCGCCGGTCTCGGTGAACTTGTAGCTCGCCGCGACACCCTCGCCGCTGTAGCCCTTCACGAACTCCAGCAGGCCCTCACGGGTGGTCTTGCCAGCCTTGATGCCGGCCAGCAGGATGTTCGCCGCGTCGTAGGCGGTGTCGCTGTAGGTGCCCGGGTCGGTGCCGTGGAGCGCCTTGAACTCCTGCACGAACGTGCCCCGGGCCTCGGCGGCCGGCTGGCACGGGCAGGTGAGGATGGTGCCCTCGGCTGCCGCCTGACCGGCGGAGGTGATGTACGCACCGTCGTTGACGCCGTCGCCGGCGACCAGCGGCGCGGTGACCCCGGCAGCGGTGAGCTGCTTACGGATCAGGCCGGCCTCCTGGTAGTAACCGCCGTAGAAGATCGCCTTCACGTTGGCGGCCTTGACCTTGGTGACCACACCGGAGAACTCGACCTGCTTGCCCTCGCCCTGGACCTTGTCCGAGCCGACGACCGCCGAGCCGAGGACCTTCTTGACCTCGTCGGCCAGGCCGGCACCGTACGCGGACTGGTCGTCGATGACGTAGACCTTGTCGGCCTTCATCACGTTCTTAATGTAGTTGCCGGCCGCCGGGCCCTGGCTGAAGTCGTTGCCGACCGCGCGGAAGAAGGTCTTCCACTTCTGGTCGGCCAGGCTCGGCCGGGTCGCGGACGGGGTGATGGTCACCAGGCCGGCCTCGTTGAACAGCGGGCCGGCCGCCTCGGACTCACCCGAGTACGCCGGGCCGACGATGCCAAGGATCTTGGTGTCGTCGATCGCCTTCTGCGCCAGACCAGGCGCCTGGTCGGGGCTGCCCTGCGAGTCCAGGGCGGCCAGCTCGACCTTGCAGTCGGCGTTTTCCTTGTTGTACTTGTCGACGGCGAGCTTGACACCGTTGTTCTCGTTGATGCCGAGCGCGGCCGAGCTGCCGGTCAGCGCGCCGAAGAACGCGATCTTGCTGCCGCAGGCGTCACCGCCGCCGCCTGCCGAATCGTCGCCACTGGAGCATGCGGTTCCGCCGGCGACGAGCGCCACCATGGCGACCCCACCGATAACGCGCGCGAGCTTTTGCCTCAAGGCCCGAACCCTCCTCGTCCCATGGTCCGAACCACCCGCTGGCTATTGGCCCTTGCGGGGGCGGACGAACCAGACCGTCGTCGCCGGTCTGGGGCCGGACGTTATCCCACCGTGGAGCTGTGACGTAAGCCCCAAGCGAGCGGGTTGACCGAACCGTTACACGCCGTGGCGGATTGGAAACGATCCCTGTAAGAACCTTCGGGTGTGAAGCTTTTTCACCTTCGTTTCGTCGGCACCGACCAGAGGGCTTCCGTCAGCTACCGATCAAGGTCCGACACCCCGGCCCACCAGGCACGCGACGTTTTTCCATCGTCGGTCACCAACAGCAGTCGATCTCCAGTCGAGGTCACCGAGACCGCAGTATCTCCGCTGTCCGGCACGGGCCGCGGCATGCTCACCGCCCGCCATGACTCGCCCATATCGACCGAGAGCCACAGTGCGTGACGGTCCCCGTCCCTCGTCACCGCCACCAACCTCTGCCCGACGGCCACCAGCCCGGCCGCCGACGCCACACCCGGTCCGACCGCCCCGAACCCGCCCGCCGGCCGCCAGCCCTGCGTCGTCAGCCGCCAACTGCCGAATCCAGCCCGCACCGGCCCGACCGCCACCGGTACGCCGCCAGCCACTGCCACCCGTTGCGCCTGCCCCCGCCCGTCCACCACCGGCAGGGCGGATCGTCGCCAACTCCGGCCGTCCGCCGAGGACCAGGCCAGCGGCACCAGCGCCGTACCCCCGGGCGGCAGCAACGACCCCACCATCAGCCAACCCGACGGAACGGCGACCGCGTCGTACGCCGCCGTCCGCCCCCGCTCGTCACCGGCCAGCTCCGGCGCGCCCTCCACCAGCGCGAACCCGGCCGCGTCCGAGGAGATCCAGACCGCCGCACCGTCGATCCGACTACCGGCGATCAACCAGCCCCGCGGCCCCGCCGCCAACCGGGCCACGTTGACCGCTCGCGGCCCGGCGTACCGCTCGAAGGGCGCGTCCACCTCCTGCAGCGTGCCGTCCGACGCCTGCCTCCAGGTGCCGGTGCGGGGATTGCCGTGCGCGCCCCCGTTCTTCGCCCCGACCGCCGCCAGCCGTCCGTCTCGGCAGGCCGCAGCGGAGAGCACGTGCTGTCGGCCGTAGAACGTCACCGGCGCCGTCGGCAGCGGCACCCAGGACATGGCATCCGGGCTGGTCCAGGCGGCCGGGTGGGTCTCCCCGGCCGGATCGACCGCACCCCCGACCACGTACCACTGGCCGGCACAGGCGGTGGCGTCGCGCAGCACCGGTCGACCCGGCACACCCGGCGTCTCCGGCAGGACCACCGGCTGCCAGGCCGGCCGGACCGGTCGCGGCGGCTCCTCGCAGTCGGGACAAGCCGAGGCCTGACAGGCGGCCACCAGCACGGCGAGAACGCCGAGCACTGCCCCCATCCGCCGCGACATGAATCGACGCCGGTCAGGGTGCCGGGAGGGTCACCTCGCCACCGGCGGTCTCCGCGAGGATCCGCTCGGCAACCTCTTTCATGGTCATCCGGTGGTCCATCGCCGTGCGCTGGATCCACTTGAACGCCTGCGGCTCGGTCATCCCGTACGTGGTCATCAGCGCACCCTTGGCGCGCTCCACCGACTTACGGATCTCCAGGCGGTCGGTCAGGCTCGCGACCTCCGCCTCCAGGGCCGCGACCTCCGAGTAACGCGACAGCGCGATCTCCACCGCCGGGACCAGGTCGCTCTTCTGGAAAGGCTTCACCAGGTACGCCATCGCGCCCGCCGCCCGCGCCCGCTCCACCAGATCGCGCTGGCTGAACGCGGTCAGGATGATCACCGGGGCGATCCGGGCACCGGCGATACGCTCGGCGGCGGGCCGGCCTGATCGCACTCAACGCCGACTGGGGCGTCGACGACGTCATCCTCGCCTCGGCCGGCCCCGCCGAGGTCGAGGCAC
>NZ_JBEYSL010000196.1:0-11367 GCF_040642735.1 Micromonospora sp. NPDC047753
GTGCCGACGCCACACCATCGGTGGTGACGGGGCGGTGGCAGCCGTCCGTCGCGGACAGCGGCAGGGCGAGCCGGGAATGCTCAGCCGCGAACAGGGCGAACTCCCGCGTCTCGCGGCGGTGACCCGGCCGCACCGGGGGGCCGGCTCGGCCGGTTCCCCAGTTGTGCCGTACCCGCACGGTGGTCTGGCGCGGCACGCCAACCTGCCGCCGGGTGAGCGGCTGCGCGTGCTGCTGGTGGAGGACGACGAGGGCGACGCCTTCCTGGTCGGTGAGCTGCTCGCCGAGACGAACTCGATGATCGACCTGCTGGTCGCCACCAGCCTGCGCGAGGCGCGGCAGCGAATCACCAACGTCGACTGCGTCCTGCTCGACCTGGGTCTGCCCGACGCGCAGGGGCTGGACGGGCTGCGCCAGGTGTTGGAGATGTCCAGCGGCGCCGCGGTCTGCGTGCTGACCGGCCGCACCGACGAGCACCTGGGCGTCGTGGCGGTCGCCGAGGGCGCCCAGGACTACCTGGTCAAGGGCCAGGTCGACGGGGTGCTGCTGACCCGGGCGCTGCGCTACGCCGTGGAGCGTAAGCGCGCCGACGAGAACGCCCGACGGTTGCGCGAGGTCGAGCTGCGCCAGGCCGAGTCGGCCCGACTCGAACGCGGTCTGCTGCCCCAACCGCTGATGACGACCGACCAGGTCGCGGTGCACACCTTCTACCGGCCGGGCCGGCACGCCGCCCTGATCGGCGGGGACTTCTTCGACGTGGTGCAGACCCACCCGGACCGCCTCGACCTGATCGTCGGCGACGTCTGTGGGCACGGGGTGGACGAGGCCGCGCTCGGGGTCGAGTTGCGGGTGGCCTGGCGCGCCCTGGTGCTCGCCCGGGTGCCGGACGACGAGGTGCTGCCCGCCCTGGAGCAGGTGCTGATGAGTGAGCGCCGCCTCCAGGAGATCTTCGCGACGGTGGCCACCATCAGACTGGACCTGGACGCCAACCGGGCCACCGTCCGACTGGCCGGGCACCCGCCACCGCTGCTGCTCTCCGGCGGCCGGGTCACCCCGGTGCCCGCGCCCGGCGGCCTGCTGCTGGGCGTACGACCTCGCCGGCCGATCGCCTACGACCTGGAGTTCGACACCGATGACTGGTCCCTGTTGATGTACACCGACGGCCTGATCGAGGGGCGGGTGGGAGCCGGCAACGAACGGCTCGACGTGCCGGGCCTCAGTGGCTTGCTGGACGAGCCGGCCAACCGTACGGTGTCGCTGCCCGAGCTGCCGGCGTGGCTGGTCGGGCGGGCCGAGCGGCTCAACGGTGGCCCGCTCGCCGACGACGTGGCCATGCTGCTGGTCAGCCGGGGCGGTGGACGGTGAGGCCGGTCATCGGCGGCTGGAGTCTCCGCCGCCGGGTGATCACCCTGCTCACCGTCGTGGGCTTCCTGCTGATCGGGCTGGCCGGCGCGGAAGCGGCGATGGCCGCCCGCAACCGCACCCAGATCGACGCGGTGCTGAACGAGACCGGCCCGTTGCGGGTGCAGTCCCAGGAACTGCTCAACGCGCTGCTCGACCAGGAGACGGCGATCCGCGGGTACGCGGTCAGCGGCGACCAGGACGACCTGAGCCCCTACCGGGAAGGGCTCGCCCAGGAGCAGAGCGTCATCGCCTCGATGCGGAAGCTGCTCGACGACTATCCGGGGATCAGCCAGGAGCTGCGGACCGTCGAGGAGCGTGTCACGCAGTGGCGGCGGTCGGTCGCGGAGCCGGTGATCGTCACCACCGAGCAGAGCGGCACCAGCGCCGGGCAGGCGTTGGTCACCGAATCGGCCCGGCAACAGTTCGACGAGGTGCGCTCGGCGGTGAACGACCTCCAGGAGGAGGTCCTGACCGCCCGGGAGCAGACCGCCGCCAACGTGCGTACCAGCAGCAACGTGCTGGTCGTCCTGCTGATCGTGGCCGCCCTGGTGGTGGTCATCGCCGGTACGGTGCTGCTGCTCTCGCTGGACCGGATGGTGGTCCGGCCGCTGACCGGCCTCGCCAACCAGGTCCGCGAGGTCGCCGAAGGCGACTACCAGCACCGCATCGCCACCGTCGGCCCGCCGGAGTTCATTCAACTCGGCGAGGACGTGGACGCGATGCGGCAGAAGATCGCCGCCGACCTGGCCGAGGTCCGGGCCGCCCGCGAGCGCATCGAGTGGGTGAACAGTCAGCTCCAGAAGCAGGCCGAGGAGTTGACCCGTTCCAACCGGGACCTGGAGCAGTTCGCGTACGTGGCCTCGCACGACCTGCAGGAGCCGCTGCGTAAGGTCGCCAGCTTCTGCCAGCTGCTTCAGCGCCGTTACGCCGGGCAGCTCGACGAGCGGGCCGACCAGTACATCGCCTTCGCCGTGGACGGCGCGCAACGGATGCAGCGCCTGATCAACGACCTGCTCGCGTTCTCCCGGATCGGGCGGCTCACCACCGGCTTCGTCGAGGTCGACCTGAACAAGGTGATGGGCGACGTGGCCGGCCAGACCGAGGCCGCCCGGCAGTACGCGGACGCCGAGTTGACCTGGGCCGAGCTGCCGACGATCTCGGGTGAGGAACCGCTGCTCACCAATTTGCTGGCCAACCTGGTGAGCAACTCGATCAAGTTCCGCCGCCCGGACGTGCCGTCGAAGGTGCACGTCTCGGCCCGCCTGGTGGGTGCCGAGTGGGAGATCACCTGCCAGGACAACGGCATCGGGATCGAGCCGGAGTTCGCCGACAAGATCTTCGTGATCTTCCAGCGGCTGCACTCGAAGGACGCGTACCCGGGCACCGGCATCGGGTTGGCGATCGTCAAGAAGATCGTCGAGTACCACGGCGGCCGCGTCTGGGTGGACACCGACGTGCCCGAGGGCACCGCGATCCGGTTCACCCTGCCGGCACTTCCCGAGGACGTCGCGGCGGCTGCCGCCGCCGATCCCGCGGTGGAGCCGACCGATGGTGACGCGACGCCCTCGACCGAGGCTCCGGCAGAGCTGATCGAGCAGGCCGACGGGCCGGACCAGCCGGACCGGGCCGACCGGACGCTGGAAAGCGGTAGAACGGGTGACATGAAGGAGACGGTGGGATGACCGCGCCGGCGGACGGCAAGAGCCCGATCGAGGTCCTGCTCGTCGAGGACGACCCGGGTGACGTGCTGATGACCCAGGAGGCGTTCGAGGAACACAAGCTGCGTAACCGGCTGACCGTCGTCTCCGACGGGGCCGAGGCGCTCGCCTACCTGCGCCGGGAAGGTCAGTACGCCGACGTGACGGCGCCCGACCTGATCCTGCTCGACCTCAACCTGCCCCGGCGCGACGGCCGGGAGGTGCTGGAAGAGATCAAGAAAGACCCGGACCTGCGCCGGATCCCGGTGGTGGTGCTCACCACCTCGCAGGCCGACGAGGACATCCTGCGCAGCTACCAGCTGCACGCCAACGCCTACGTGACCAAGCCGGTGGACTTCGAGCGCTTCATCTCGGTGGTCCGTCAGATCGACGAGTTCTTCGTCAGCGTGGTCAAGTTGCCGCCGCGTGGCTGACACCCTGCTGGACGACGTCGGCGGCCTGCTCTGGGAGGCCGCCGACCAGGTCGTGCTGCCACTGTTCCGCAAGCTCGACGACGATGACGTGTCGGAGAAGGCGCCCGGTGAGGTGGTCACCGTCGCGGACCGCCGGGCCGAGGAACTGCTCTCGGCGGGGCTGCGCCGGCTGCGGCCGGGCTCGAAGGTCGTCGGCGAGGAGGGTGTCGCCGACGATCCGGGGCTGCTGCGGCACCTCCGCGACGGCGGGGACGTCTGGCTGGTCGACCCGGTCGACGGGACCGCCAACTTCGCCGCCGGTCGCCGGCCGTTCGCCCTGATGGTGTCGCTGCTGACCGACGGGCGACCGGCCGCCGGCTGGATCCTCGACCCGCTGGCCGGCACTCTCGCCGCCGGCTCGGCGGACGAGGGCACCCTGCTCAACGGTCGACCGGTGGACGGCACCGGCTCGGTGCCGCCGCTCGGCGAGCTGCGCGGCGCGGCGATGACCCGGTTCCTGCCGCCGGAGACCCGCGACCGGGTCCGCGCCGGCGGGCGGCGGCTCGGTGAGCTGCTGCCCGGCCAGCACTGCGCCGGTCGGGAGTACCTGGACATCCTCACCGGCGAGCAGCAGTTCGTCCTCTTCTGGCGCACCCTGCCCTGGGACCACGGCCCGGGCACCGTGCTGGTCCGTGCCGCCGGAGGCGTCGCCCGCCGATTCGACGGCGTCGACTACCACCCCGCCGACGACGGCCGCGGTCTGCTCGTCGCCGCCAACGAGCAGGTCTGGGCAGACGTGCGCGAGGCGCTCCTCAGCCCCTGATCCACGCGCTGCGCGACCGCCCTGGAACGCTGCGTCGACATCGAGGCAGCCTGAGGTTCAGCAGGCTGGTCACCGGCCCACGATCCGGTATCGTGACCGGCGGTCTCCGCCAGCGGGCCGCCGACCGGCGTCGCCATGCAGCGTTCAATCGGGGGCCGGCGGTCGACGGAAGGACGCTTTCGTGCCCAGGAACAGGTTCAGCCCGCGGCTCGGTCGCCGCGCTCTGTTCGCCGTGCTCGCCGCCGTCGCGCTGGTGCTCGGCGGTGCCGCGGTGCCCGCGTACGCGGAGCCGGACGAGGGTGGCAGCAAGAAGCTGCGGGACGCGCTGGAGCTGACCGCCAGGGGCCACATCGAGGCCAAGGCCAAACTGGACAACTCCAAGCGTCGCCAGACCGCGCTGGCCGGCGAGCTGACGACGATCGAGGGCCGGCTGGTCGGGCTCACCAGCCAGGTGGGTGAGGTGGCCGCCCAGTCGTACCGGGTGGGTCGGCTGAGCGCTGTCTCGATGCTGCTCAACACGGCCACGCCGGAGGCGTTCCTGGAACGCGCGGGCGACCTCGACCTGATGGCTCAGCGGGACAGCAAGCGGCTGCGTGACCTCACCGAGGCCCGACTGCAGGCGCAGCAGGCCAAGGTGGCCATGGACGCCGAGGTTCGGGAGCAGCAGAAGCAACTCGCCGTGATGGCGAAGAAGAAGAAGGAAGCCGAGGAGGCGCTCGCCGAGGTCAGCTCCGGCGGCAGCAACGGTTTCAGTGGTGGCAGCTCCACCTCGGCGAAGCCGGCACCGCGTAACTCCGACGGGTCCTGGCCGTCGGAATCCTGCTCGGTGAAAGACCCGACGACCTCCGGGTGCATCACTCCGCGCACCCTCAACGCGCTCAAGCAGACCCAGGCGGCCGGCTACAAGCGGCACGTCTCCTGCAAGCGCAGTGGTGGCGGCGGCGAGCATCCGAAGGGCCGTGCCTGCGACTTCTCGGCCGCCACGAACGGCTTCGAGGACAAGAACGCGACGGGCGGCGACAAGGCGTACGGGGACAGCCTGGCCGCCTGGCACGTGCGCAACGCCGACCGGCTGGGCGTGCTCTACGTGATCTGGTATCGGCAGATCTGGCATCCCGGCACCGGTTGGCGCTCGTACAGTGGAAGCGGCTCTCCGGCGGCGAGCCACACGAACCATGTTCATCTCTCGATGTACTGACCCGAACCGCCAGCTTCGCTGCGTACCATCGCGACGATGAGCTCCCCACCGTCCGACGTAGCGGCCCTGCCGGCACCCCCGGCCCAGCCCGTGCCGATCACCGGCCGGGCGCTGCCCAACGGCCTGGCCGCGTTCCTGGTCTTCTTCTCCAGCGGTGCCGTGCTGGTGCTGGAGACCGTCGCGCTGCGCCTGGTCGGCCCGTACGTCGGGGTGACCCTCCAGGTGACCAGCTCCGTGATCGGCATCGCGTTGGCCGCGATCGCGTACGGCGCGTGGTCCGGTGGCTGGCTGGCCGACCGGCGCAACCCACGGGGCCTGCTCGCGCCGGCGTTGGTGCTGGCCGGCATCGCCACCGCTGTCACCCTGCCCGTCGTCCGGTACGCCGGCGAGGTGCTGCGCGGCGGTGCGGCCAGCGCGATCCTGCTGCTGGTCGCGTTGGCGGTGTTCGTGCCGGCCGCGCTGCTGGCCGCGGTCACCCCGTTGGTCGTGAAGCTCCAGTTGGCCGACCTGCGCCGCACCGGCCAGGTGGTCGGTCGACTCTCCGGGATCGGCACCCTGGGCGGCATCACCGCGACCCTGCTGACCGGGTTCGTGCTGGTCGCCGCGCTGCGCAGCACCGTCATCCTGCTGGCCCTGGCGCTCGCCCTCGGGCTGGTCGGCATCGGCCTCGCCTGGTACCTGCGCCGAGAGGAGCCCACCGAGCTGCCCGGTCCGGCCCGGGCCCGGGCCGCGCTGGCCGTGCTCGGCCTGGCCGGAGCGGGGCTGAGCACCGTGGCGCCCAACCCGTGCGACATCGAGACGGCGTACCACTGCGCCCGGGTCACCGCGGACCCCTCCCGGCCCAGCGGACGGACGCTGCTGCTCAACTCCGCCCAGCACTCGTACGTGGACCTCGCCGACCCGAAATACCTGGAGTACGCGTACACGAAGTGGATCGGCGCGGTCGGCGACGTCGCCGCGCCGGCCGGTCAGCGCCTGGACGCGCTGCACCTGGGCGGCGGTGGGTTCACGGTGCCGCGCTACCTGACCGCGACCCGACCGGGCACCGACAACCTGGTGTTCGAGATCGACGGCGGGCTGGTCGAGCTGGGTGAGCAGGAGCTGGGCGTACGGCCGGGGCCGGACCTGCGGGCGGTGGTGGGTGACGCCCGGATGCTGGTTGCCGCCGAGCCGACCGACAGCCGTGACCTGGTGGTCGGCGACGCGTTCGGGCACCTGGTGGTGCCCTGGCACCTGGCCACCCGGGAGATGGCCGCCGACGTGCGGCGGGTGACCCGCCCCGGCGGCGTGTACGTGCAGAACGTCATCGACTACCCGCCGCTGCGGTTCATCCGCGCCGAGTTGGCCACGGTGGCCGCCGAGTTCGGGCACGTCGCGTTGATCGCGCCACCGGAAGCGCTCGCTGAGGAGCGGGGCTCCAACTTCCTCATCGTCGGCTCCGACGCGCCGTTGCCGCTGGAAGCCGTCCGGGCCCGGCTGGCCGAGGTGGACCCGAAGGTCAGCCTGCTGTCCGGTGCGGCGCTGACGGACTTCGTCGGTCAGGCGATGGTGTTGACAGACGACTACGCCCCCGTTGACCAACTGCTGGCCACCGCCTGATCGGGTGACAATCCTGACCGATTCCGATACTCCAGGTGTAGGCGGGCCGTTACTGGGCAACATCGCTCACCATGGGCGGTGGGGACCGGAACGGCGCGCAGTTGCTCGATGAGCGGTACCGGCTGATCGAGCAGCTCGGCGCGGGTGGCATGTCGGTGGTCTGGCGTGGCTATGACGAGGTGCTGGGTCGCCAGGTCGCGGTGAAGGTGTTGGCCTCCCGGCTGGCCAGCGACCGGGCCTTCCGCCACCGCATCCGGATCGAGGCGCAGGCCGCCGCGCGGCTCTGCCACCCCAACATCACCAATGTGTACGACTACGGCGAGTCCGAGCAGGTCGGTCTCACCGTGCCGTACGTGGTGATGGAGCTGGTCGACGGCGCTTCGCTGGCCAGCCGGCTGGGTCGGGAGAGCCAACTGCCGTGGCGGGAGGCGGTGACCATCGGCGCCGAGGTCAGCTCCGCGCTGGCCACCGCGCACGCTCGCGGAGTGGTGCACCGCGACGTCACCCCGGGCAACGTCATGCTCACCTCGACCGGCGTCAAGGTGGTCGACTTCGGCATCTCCGCGCTCGTCGGGGAGAGCGAGAAGGGGCCGGACGGCGCGCTGTTGGGCACTCCCGCGTACCTCGCCCCGGAGCGGCTGGACAACGGCCAGGTCTCCCCAGCCACCGACGTGTATGCGGTTGGGCTGCTGCTCTACCGGATGCTCACCGGTCGACTGCCGTGGCTGGCCAGCACTACCACCCAGATGCTGCGCGCCCACATGTACAGCGACCCGGAGCCGATGCCCACCGTCCCGGGGCTGCCCGACGGGGTGGCCGACCTGGTCGGACGCTGCCTGGCCAAGCGACCCGCGGACCGGCCGGCCACCGCCGAGCTGACCCGGACGCTCGCCGAGGCGGCCGGCATGCTCGCGGCGGTGCCGGTCTCCCCGGCCGCCGGGCCGCTGGACGCGGCGATGCTCGGCAGTGCGCGTACCACCATCCTGCCCTGGTCGGCGGCGACCGACGCGTTGCCGCTGTCGCGGACCCGTAACCGTCGGACGCAGCAGCGGGTGACCCGGCGTCGGCGGGTGGAGGCCGGCGTGGCCGCCGTCGGGCTGATCGCTGTCACCGGGGCGATGTGGGGGTTCACCTCGCGCAGCCCGGCCAGCGGAGAGGACCGGCCGACGACCGAGGCTCGGATGGGGATGCCGACGGCGGCGCCCTGCGAGGTGGCGTACGCGCTGCGCACCGACTCCGGCACCGACTTCTCCGCCGAGCTGACCTTGACCAACACCGGTGGCCGTGAGCTGCGCGACTGGGCGATGAGCTTCACCTTCCCCGGGCAGCAGAAGGTGACGAAGGCGGAGCCCGCGCCGGTGCACCAGCAGGGGAGCACGGTGCTGATCCGACCGGCGGCCCAGCGCACCACGCTGGCCCCCGGTGCGGCCGAGAAGGTGACCCTCACCGGCAAGTACAGCGGGGCGAACCCGTTACCTGTCGAGTTCCGACTCGGCGAGGCGACCTGCGGGGTTCGGGTTTCCGGCGTCGCCGGCAGCGCGCCGTCCACGGCCCCGCCGCCCAAGGCCGCCACGGTGAAGGCCCCGCCGAAGAAGACGACGGCACGCGGCGGTTCCGGCGCGGGCGGCGGCGCGTCGAAGGCCAAGCCACCGAAGCCTGCGAAGGCCCCGGCGAAGCCCGCGAAGCCCGCGAAGGCCGCCGGTGGTGGCCCGGGAAAAGCGTGAAGGTGACCAAGGGGCCGGGTGGTCATCGGAAGTGAGCAGGCCACCGTGTCGCCATGCGCAGGTCAGCGCATCCCCGCGAATCGCTGCACCTGGTCGATCCCACCCTCGACGATGAGCACCCCGCCCTGGGGAAGCGTGGTGTCGTCGGAGGTGTACCGGAAGCGTTCGCCCGGCAGCTTGGCGCCGATCACGCGTACCCCGAAGCGCTCCTCCGGTCTCAGGTCGATCAGGGTGCGCCCGACCAGGGACTCCGGCACCCGGACGGTGGCGATGGCGAAGTCGTCGTCGAACTCGATGAAGTCGAGCAACCGGCTGACGATCAGGTGCGCGACCCGGTCCCCGGTCTCCGCCTCCGGAAAGATCACGTGGTGCGCGCCCACCGACGCCAGGATCTTGGCGTGCTTCTGCGAGGTGGCCCGTGCCCAGATCTCGGGTACGCCCAGCTCGACCAGCGCCAACACGGTGAGCACACTCGCCTCCACCGAAGCCCCGATGGCCACCACCGCCCGCCCGAAAGTGGTGATGCCCAGCTGCCGCAGCGCTGCCTCCTCGGTCGCGTCGGCCTGAACCACCCGGTCGAGCTGCGCCGACCAGCGCTGCACCTTCGCCGGGCTGTGGTCGATCGCCAGCACCTCGCGATTCATCCGGGTCAGCGACCCGGCCAGGTGGCAACCGAATCGACCCAGCCCGATCACCACTATGCCGCCGCTGTCCGCCCGTCTAGCCGACACCTCGACCCTCCCTGCTTCCACTGGCGTTTCGCCGGTGTGCGGGCCGGCCGACACCTCCGCGACACGCCCTAGCCGACAATGGGTTGCTCCTGGGGATAGCGGTAGAGCCGACGTCGGGTGTTCAGGGCGATCGCCGACCCCAGGGTGAGCGTCCCGACGCGGCCGATGAACATCAGCACGGTCAGCGCCAGTTGGCCGCCGGCCGGCAGTTCGGCGGCCAGACCGATGGTCAGACCGGTGGTGCTGAACGCCGAGGTGATCTCGAACAGGGCCGCGACGAAGCGGATGCCCTCGGTGATCAACAGCAACAGCATGGTTCCGGCTGCCACCAACGCGACACTGAGCAGCGCCACGGTGAGCGCCTGCCGCTGGCTCGCGGTGGCCACCCGCCGGTGCCCGATCGTCACGTCGGGCTCTCCCCGCAGCTCCGCCCAGATGGTGAACGCCAGCAGGAAGAACGTGGAGACCTTGATGCCCCCGGCCGTGCTGGCGCTGCCGCCACCGATGAACATCAGCACGATCAGCAGGGGATAGCTCTCCTCCTGGAGAGCGGTGATGTCCAGGACGCTGTAGCCGCCGGTGCGGCTCAGCGCGATCTGGGTGAACGACGCGAGGATCTTTCCCGGTACGTCGTACTGGCCGATCGTGCTCGCATTGGTCCACTCGGCGGCGAGCAGGCCAACGAAGCCGACAAGCAGCAGCACCGCGCTGCCCCAGATGGTCAACTTCGTCGCCACCGCCCAGCGGGTCGGCTGCCGCCATTCGCGGACCGCCTCGAAGAGCGCGGGAAACCCGAGACCACCGATGATCGCGCCGATCGCCAGGGGCAGCGACACCCACGGATCACGGCTGAAGGCCAGCAGGCCGTCGGTGTAGAGCGCGAAGCCACCGTTGTTGAACCCCTGCACGGCGTGGAAGACACCCGACCAGAGAGCCTCGGAGAACGGGTAGTCGTAGGTCAGCCAGAGTCGACCGGCGACCAGCACTGTCATCACCGCCTCGCAGGCGAAGACGGTCAGCGCGATCCGGCGGAGCAACCGACCCACGTCACCGAGGCCGAACTCCGCCGTCTCGGCCTGCACCAGCAACCGGTTGCGCAGTCCGAGCTGACTGGAGACCACCAGGATGACCAACGCGGCGACGGTGAGGATGCCGAGGCCGCCGAGCTGAGTGAGCAGGGTGATCACCAGCAGGCCCCAGCCGGACCAGTAGTTCGGCGTGTCGGTGATCGCCATGCCGGTGACCGACACGGCCGAGGTGGCGGTGAAGAGCGCCGTGACCACTGGTGGGCGTACGTGTTCGGCGGTCGCCCAGCGCGCCATGAGCAACCCGGTACCGAGCAGGATCGGCACCAGGAACGCGAACGGCACCAGCCGCACGGGATTGCGGAAGAACCGGTGCACCAGACAATCTTCCTGTCCGCCCGCGTCCCCGGAGTGGGAACGGGCATTCCGGAGATTCATCTGCCGGCCAGCCATCGACCAACTCCTGGCAAATCACGGGCGGTCTGCTTACCCGGACCATCGATGACAGGAGACGGCGTTGCGACGTACCCTCTCGACCCTCGGCGTGGCCAGCGCTCTGCTCGCCGCCGCCGTGGCACTGCCGACAATGGCCGCGGCCGAACCAACCGCCGACGCGAACCGCTCCCGGGCCAACGACCGACCAATAGTGATCGGTCACCTTCCGTGGCGTTGTCGCGGTGCGGGGAAACAGCGGAGGTACACGTGCTGCGGTTCGGCTTGTTCGGCACCGGTCACTGGGCGATCGAGACGCACGG